>CAWULX010000085.1:0-5570 GCA_963923775.1 uncultured bacterium | reverse complement strand
GCTCAAATTCTGCAGCATGTGCTTGGTTAAATAAACTATTGGCAGAAAATGCACCAGCCATTAAACCAACTTGTTGTAAAAAGTTTCTACGATTTGCCATAAACTAAGATTTATAAATTAGGAAGGGTATACCCGTTGTGGTAATCTTTGGTGTAATAATTTTTATTGATGTTTGCATCTGTAAATAATTGAGTGGTTGGATCCCAATTTACTTTTTGTCCAGAACGATAAGCAATATTACCCATTTGAGCAATGGTAGCAATATGTGCACCTTCTTCTATAGAACAATGTAAACTATCGGGTTGATTGTTTCTGATAGCACTAATAAAATTCTCCCAATGTAATTCAACTCCATTGTCTTCTGACTTATGTAAAGGAACTGCGATTTTGTTTTTTGCTTGACGCTCTTCAATCACTTCCCATCCACCTCTATCTAGAATTAAAGTTCCATTGTTACCTACAAAAGCAATACCATGGTCTCTTCCATAAGAACCGTTGTCAATACCCATCGCAGAATCCCACACTAAATTGAATTTATCAAATTCATATAGTGTTGTTAATGTATCTGGTGTTTCTTCTGCTAATTCTGGATAAGCAAATTTTCCACCTAATGCACTTACACTTTTTGGATTGCCAGCTTTCATTCCTTGAATGGCATAATCTAATAAATGCACTCCCCAATCGGTCATCAATCCACCTGCATAATCCCAGAACCATCTAAAATGAAAATGAAATCTGCTTGCATTAAAATCACGCATAGGTGCAGGCCCAATCCATTTTGTATAATCTACTCCAGCAGGAACTGCAGAGTTAGGTACAACGGGTTGAGGGCGCATCCATCCTTGATAACACCATACTTTGGTTGTTCTAATATTTCCTAATTGTCCAGAGTGAACAAGATCTAATGCATCTTTAAAATGTTTTTGACTTCTTTGCCATTGTCCAACTTGTACAATTTTATTGTATCTATTTTTTGCAGTTATCATGGTATTGCATTCTCCAATAGAATTACCACAAGGTTTTTCTACATACACATGTTTACCTGCGCTACAAGCTTCAATCATTTGTAATGCATGCCAATGATCTGGAGTTCCAACAATCACCACATCAATATCTTTTCTATCTAAAATATTTCGATAGTCATTATAAGTATCTACTTTTTTGACATTGGGTTGTAATGCAAGTAATTCATTTTTTCTAGTTATTAGAACATTTGCATCAATATCGCATAATGCAACTACTTCTACATTTTTTACTTTAATGGCAGCTTTGGTGTTGGCCCAACCCATTCCATTTACACCAATGGTGGCTACACGAATGGTATCGGTTCCAAAAATAGTAGCATTGGCAAACAATGGTTGAGTGAATAAGGCACCAGATGCAAGTGCAGATTGTTTTAAGAATAAACGTCTTGATTTCATAGGCAAGTTTGTACTTAAATATACTCATTTCCGAACCTAAAAAGGGCTCATTGGACATCTTTATTTTTTGATATACCCTTGCTTTTTATATTTTATGTATTGATAATCAATAATTTATGTTATTTTAGAATAAAAGTCTACAAAATTAGTAGACAATATAAAAATTCTCCCTATCTTTATGCCTCAGTCATGTGGCCGAACGGATAGGCAAGGGTCAGCAAAACCCTTAACGATGGTTCAACTCCATCCATGACAGCAACATTTTTTAGTGTACATAAGCAAGCAATCGTTGATTCGGGCGGTATTTCTATACTGCCCTTTTTTTATTAACTTGTATGTCAATTAAAAAATTTTTCATGAGAATTTCTATCTTGAAAGCTGTTCTTTTTTTGTTGCCGATGAGTGCTATCGCACAAAAAAAAGTAGTGAACACAAAACCAGTAGTTAATACCCTTAACGAAACAAGTTATTACAAACCTTTAATCTGGCGCAATATTGGTCCAATGCGTGGTGGAAGATCTGTTACCTCTACAGGTGTAATTGGACAACCTTATACTTATTATATGGGAACAGCTGGCGGAGGTTTATGGAAAACTGAAGACGCAGGTGATAATTGGGAAAATGTTTCTGATGGATATTTTAAAACAGGTTCAGTAGGTGCAGTCGCTGTTGCAGCATCTGATCCTAATATAGTTTATGTTGGAATGGGAGAACATCCGCCAAGAGGTGTGATGACTTCTTATGGAGATGGTGTCTACAAATCAACTGATGCTGGTAAAACATGGAAGCATCTTGGATTAGAGTTAACAAGACATACTGCGAATATTCGTATTCATCCTACTAATCCAGATATTGTATATGTTGCTGCACAGGGTGCATTGCACGGACCTAATGCAGAGCGTGGTGTTTATAAATCTGTTGATGGAGGAAAATCATTTGCAAAGACTTTATATGTTGATGAGAATACAGGTTGTGTTGATTTAAGCATGGATTTAAATAATCCAAGAATTTTGTATGCAGCTATGTGGGACTATAGACGTTTACCATGGGAAGTAAGAAGTGGTGGTAAAGGAAGTGGTTTATATAAAAGTACCGATGGTGGCGATACTTGGGAGAAAATTCAAAATGGACTTCCAAAAGAATTAGGAAAAATGAGTGTGGCTGTATCAAAAGCGAATTCTGAAAAAGTATATGCATTGGTTGAAAGTGATACACAAAAAGAACAAGGTGGATTATTTGTTTCCAATGATGCAGGTAAATCATGGAATAGAATTAGTAAAGACCATCGCTTGGTTCAAAGAGCATGGTACTACATAGAATGTATTGCAGATCCTGTGGATGAAAACACGGTGTATGTATTAAGTTCGCCTGCTGTGAAATCTACGGATGGTGGTAAAACATGGCAATCATTTAGAGCACCTCATGGAGATTATCATCAGTTATGGATTAATCCAAGCAACAATAAAAACATGATTGTTTCCAATGATGGAGGAGCAGCTGTTTCTTTTAATGGTGGGAAAACATGGAGCTCTCAGTATAACCAACCAACAGCACAATTTTATAGAGTGAATGCGGATAATCTTTTTCCATTTAATGTATATGGTGGACAACAAGATAATACGAGTGTGAAAATTGCTAATCAAACAACTTCATGGGGTGGTATATCTGATCGCGATTGGTCTTATAGCGCAGGAGGTGAGTCTGCATTTTTGGCATTTGATCCAAATAATCCAAGATATGTTTTAGGAGGTTCTTATCAAGGTACAATTGGTGTATTAGATACCAAGACGAATGAAGAAGTAGGTGTTATGGTAGCTCCAGTTCAATATCAATCATTGCAACCAAAAGATATGCAATATCGATTCAACTGGAATGCGCCAATTGTTCGTTCATTGCATGAAGACGCTTATTATCATGCAGGAAATATTTTATTTAAAACAACTGATTTAGGTAAATCTTGGAAAGCCATTTCTCCAGACCTTACTACACATGATACTACCAAGATGGGAATGAGTGGAACACCTTACACCAATGAGGGCGCAGGTGGAGAGAACTATTGTACAATTACTTATGTGATTGAATCACCACACGAAAAAGGATTGATTTATACTGGCTCTGATGATGGTTTAGTGCATATCACCAAAGATGGTGGAGCTACTTGGACTAATATTACACCAGATGGAGTGAAAGGAACTTTGGTGAATGCTATTGAAGTGTCTCCTTTTGATAAAGGCACCGTTTATATTGCAGTGAATAAATATAAGTTCAATGACTTTACTCCAATGATGTATAAGTCTACCGATTATGGAAAGAATTGGACTAAAATTGCTGATGGCATTCCTTATGGTGCATTTGCAAGAGTAGTTAGAGAAGACACTGAAGTAAAAGGTTTATTATATGCAGGTACTGAAACTGGATTTTATATTTCTAATGATGCTGGTGCTCATTGGAGACAATTACAATTAAATATGCCAGTTGTGCCTATCACTGATTTGAAATTGCATCAAAATAAATTATTAGCATCTACACAAGGTAGAGCCTTTTGGATTTTAGATGATTTAGCTCCATTAAGAAAAGCAGCTTCTTCTATTTCGGCTGCTTATAGCTTATTACCTGTAAATAATCCTTACAGAATTGCTGGTGCAAGTCCATTAGATAGACAATTTAAAGAAGAGGAAGAGCATATTTATACTACCATGGGAAACCCAGCTACAGGCGCTGTGGTATATTATCATATTCAAAACAAAGATTCGGTTAAATCTTTAAGTTTAGAATTTGTAGATGCTTCTAATCAAGTAATAAGAACTTATTATAAAGACAAACCTACTGCAACAACTAGTAATAATAGTATTGAAGAAGATCCAACTATTGAAGTTAGATCAGGTTTAAACAGATTTGTTTGGGACTTGCATTATGCTAATTTGCCTACTATTGAAAATGTATATATCGAGGGAAGTAATGCCGGAAGAAAAGTAATTCCTGGCAATTACAGCGTTAGATTAAAAATCAATGATACTACTTTAACTACTTCTTTTAAGGTATTGGCAGATCCAAGATTAACATACACTGCAGCTGATTATGAATTACAAGATAAGTATTCAAAATTGGCTTCTGATGATGTAGAGGCAATTCATGTATCTGTTGTACAAATGAGAAAAGTGCAAGATCAATTAAATGATTTTGTAAAAAGAGCAGAAGCTTATAAGGGTTTAGATAGTTTAACTGCAAAAGCAAAATCTATTTTATCTAGTATTAAAACTTGGGAAGAAGCTTTAATACAATCTAAATCTCAATCTAATGACGATGTAATCAATTTTGTTAATAAGTTAAGTGCGAATATTATTTTTGTAAAAGGAGAGATTGATGGATCTGGTTCATCTGCCTATGTTACAGAAGGACAAATTAAAAGATACAATGAATTGCATGCAGAATGGTTGCAATATGAAGCACAAAAAAATAGTTTATTATCAAAAGACATCAAAGATTTTAATGAAGCTTGTAGAAAAGCCAATTGGAACTTTGTAGGATTTGAAAATTAAATTTTAATGAAATTAATTCATTGGGGAATTATTGGCTGTGGTAATGTTACAGAAGTAAAAAGTGGTCCTGCATTTAATAAGGTAGCATATTCTACCTTGGTGGGTGTTCATCGCAGACATCCTGATAAATTAATAGATTATGCAAAACGTCATGGGGTACCCATGACGTTTTTTAATGCCAAGGAGCTCATTGAATCAGATAAGATTGATGCTCTTTATATTGCTACTCCTCCCGATGTTAGAGAAGGCTATGCTATGCAAGCTATGCAATTGGGGAAGCCTGTTTATTTGGAGAAGCCCATGGCTTTGGATCTTGCCGCCTGTATAAGATTAAAAGAAGCTTCTGAAAAACTAGGAGTGAAATTATCTGTTGCTCATTATAGAAGAAACCTTCCTTTATTTATGGAAGTAAAAAAATTATTGGATCAAGGAGCAATTGGTGCAGTCAAAGAAGTGGCTATAACCATGTTGAAGAAAACAGATCTAGCAGCCAAGGATCCATCTAATTGGAGAGTGGATCCAGCTATTGCAGGAGGAGGTTATTTTTATGATTTGGCTCCTCATCAAATTGATTTAGTTTTTTATTTTTTTGGGAAAGCAATAGCCTATT
>CAWULX010000084.1:0-5716 GCA_963923775.1 uncultured bacterium | reverse complement strand
AAGTATACTTGATCTCCTTGAACTATATCAATGGCACTATTGGTGTATGCTATAATTAATTGTTGATATTGTTGATCCCATGCAATTGTTTGAATGCCTATTTCATGTAATCCATTAGACTTGCCTAAAAAAGATACTTGCCCATTTTCTTTATTATAAGATATAATTTGATTTTTCGCAGCTAAATAATATTGATCACCTTTAATGACTTGAAATATATCATTATTATTATAGTGCTCTCTCCAAGTGCCTACGGCTCCAATGTTATTCTGAGCATTAGAATTGCATACAAGAAAGCAAAATGATATCAATAAAGCTATTCTCATTTTTATAATAAGGCGCTATAAATGACTTCTTGAATAGATGGTCTTAGGTTTAAACTACTAAATGCTTTATTGTCTCTAGTAGGGAATACTCTATTAGATAAGAAGATATATAATAATTGATGTTCAGGATCTGCCCATACACAAGTACCCGTGAAACCAGTATGCCCAAAAGTACTTGGAGAAACGCTAGCACTTGGATAAGGCTCTTTTAAATGCTGATTATCTTTTTCTGGTTTATCAAAGCCTAATCCTCTTCTGCTATTGGGTGTATTATAGTCGGTATATGTTTTTACAGTACTAGCATCGAAATATTTTTTCCCTTCCCATTGTCCTTCATTTAAAAGCATTAAGTACAATTTTGCTAAATCTGTTGCATTGCTAAATAAACCAGCATGTCCTGCGATGCCCCCCATGGTTGAAGCCCCTTCGTCATGTACACTACCTTGAATCAATTCTTTTCTAAAATAATTATCTAGTTCTGTTGCGGCTATATTGTTCACTGAGGTTTTTTGCAAAGGCAAAAAACCAGTACTCTTCATGCCCAATGGTTCATAGAAACTTTTACTTGCGTAATCATGCAAGCTCATCCCAGTTAATTTTTCTACTATAAAACCTAAAAAGATAAAATCATTATCACTATAAATGTATTTACCTGCTTCCGTCACCGGGCTTCTTAAAATTTGTTGTTGTATGGTATCTATCCAATAATTCACTAAAAATTTATTAGGGGTTATCATTTGCTGATGTGTTGCATCAGCCTTGTTACTTACTAAATCTTTTTGTAAACTACCATCTGGGTTAAGTAATTTTTCGTAAAATTTTATATAAGGATATAGTCCGGCCTGGTGTAACAATAAATCTCTTAAAGTGATGTTCGCTTTTGCATTTCCTTTTACCCAAGGTAAATAATCTCCAATTGTTTTATCTATGTTTACTTTCCCTTCTTCTGCTAATTTCATTATAGATACAGTAGTTGCACTTACTTTGGTAACAGATGCAAGATCGTAAAAGGTTTGGTTGGTTACTGCAGCAGTACCTTCTCCCGCTACTGTACCATAAGATTTATTAAATACAATTTGATTATTTTTTGCTACTAAAACTTGACAACCAGGAATGGCTTTTTTTTTAATGGCATCTGCCACTAATGAGTCTATTGCTTGTAGCTTTTCTAGATGAATACTGGTAATGGTATTGTTATGTTGATTTGTAAAAGTCTTACTAGGCTTAGCATTTCCGACTCCGTAAGGCATTTGATTTGTGACAGTAACGGGTAGTACTCCCTCAGCTTCTAATTTTCCTTCTAGCCATGAGATAGCAGCATTTTGTGTATGCATATTATCTTCATAGGCAAACAAGATATTATTAATATTTGGAAAATCAGCTACTGCATAAGGGTTCCCAAATACAATATGCGTCCAGCTTTCATGACCTGATCTATTCAAAAATGATAAAATAGAAGAGGGGATTTCAAAATGATTTGCAGGTCTACGATTGTAATTATGTATGCCTACAATGACTTGATCGTAGTTGATTAATTGTTTTTCTATAGATTGTAAATAATTAGTATCAGTCCCTTTGCTAAAGAAAACAGTTGCATCGTATCCAACACTTAATGCATTGCTAATAGTATTAGCGATAGTTGCGTTTAAAACAAGATAAGCAATGCGTTGCCCCTTTTTTACTAGTTTTCTTTGATTAGCATTTACATAGGTTAAAGATTGCTTTGCCATTGCTGCTTTTAAAGTTCCTACTGATTGATTCAAATCAGCAATTATATTGGTGGTATCAATTTGTTGTAATTGACTTAATCCATATTTATATTTTGCAGCTAATACTTTTTTAACTCTTGTATCTATATCTTTTACACTTAATCTTCCTTCAGCAATAGCTTCTTTTACTTTTTTAATAGATTGTCCAATATCGCCTGGTAAACATAACATATCATTACCCGCTAAAATAGCTTGCACATTGGCTTCTCCTTCTGGGTAATAATTGCTAATAGCTTTCATGTCAAGGGCGTCTGTAACTGCAATTCCCTTAAAACCTAGTTCTGTTTTTAATAACCCATTGATGGCTTTAGCAGATAATGAAGTTGGTCTTTTCTCTCCATTATCAATAGCTGGTACAGAAAGATGTGCCACCATTACTGATTCTATTCCTGCATCAATTAAAGCTTTAAAAGGAGCGATTTCCATACTATCCAATGCTTCCCTAGATTTATTGACTACAGGAATATCAACATGTGAATCTACACTTACATCACCGTGTCCTGGAAAATGTTTTGCTGTTGCCATTACACCATTGTCTTGCAACCCTTTCATATAGGCAATGCCATAATCGATAACTGTTTTTTTATTCTGTCCAAAACTTCTATCATTGATTACAGGGTTGGCAGGATTATTATTAATATCTACATCTGGTGCGTAATTCACCTGAATACCTAATCTTTTACATTGTGCGGCAATGGCTGCCCCCATTTGATACACTAATTGATTATTAGGCATGGCACCTAAAGATAGTTGTCTAGGAAACATTTCAACACTATCTAATCTCATTCCAACACCCCATTCAGCATCTATTGTAATGAGTAAAGGTGTTTTAGCAATTTGCTGATAATTATTTGTTTGAATTGCTTGTCTTACAGGTCCTCCTTGAAAGAAGCATAGACCACCAATATTGTATTGTTTAATTAAGGCAGCTAGTGAATCAATTTTTTTAGGCTCCCAGTTGCTGTGAGCTCTAAGAACCATTAATTGAGCAATCTTTTCGTCTAAGTTTAAAGATTTGAATTGATGTTTTACCCATTTTTTTTCTGCACGGGTTTGAGCATCTACACATATTTGAATACTTGCAAAAAGAAAAACGACTAAACATATTTTTTTCATAAGACCAGCTTTATTATTGCAATTTAAGGATAATAAAAAAGCTTACCCTCATTAGGATAAGCTTTTTATAAATATTGGGGATGACTTATGCTTCAGGCTCTTCGTCTACTGGAAGCACCGGCTCTATATTATTGGCTTTTAATTGACCAAACCATTTTACCATCTTTTTCATATCACTTGGATATACTCTTTCAAAATCCATAGAGGGGAATACTTTTTTGAAATAAGCAGTTACTGCTTTTGGATCTTTTTCGCTAGGCAAGGCTTCTTTTGACTTACCCATTGCAATAAATACTTCAGCTAAAAACACATTATCATGCGTAGTATATACTTCAATGCTTTCTAAATGCGAGAATTGATGTACTCTAGAACTCACAAACTGAGTAGCTCCGGTTTCCAAAGATTTAGCGATGGCGCCATCGTTTTTGCTACTAATCATTTCGAATAATCCAGATAGGCCAGAAACTGCCATTAAGTTATTGTATTCCATAAAGTTCTATTTCGTTTTTTTACTGCCGCAAATTACTGAAAAACCCTCAATTTTCATTTTTTAAACTACCTTTGTTTATCATTAAAAATCAAGCTTATGCCCGGTTTTGAATTTTTTGGAGAAGAAGAAAGAAAAGAAGTAAATGATGTCTTGGAAACAGGCATTTTAATGCGTTATGGATTTGATGGTCCCCGAAAAGGCATCTGGAAATCTAAAGAGTTAGAAGCTGCTATCTGTAAAACTTTTGGTACTGGATATGCACAATTAACTTCTAGTGGTACCGCAGCTTTAACTACTGCGATGGCTTCTTTAGGAATTGGCGCTGGGGACGAAGTGATCATGCCTGCTTTTACTTTTGTGGCAAGCTTTGAAGCGGTATTAAGCATGGGTGCAGTACCGGTTTTAGTGGATATTGATGAATCGTTGACTTTAAATCCTGCTGCAGTTAAAGCGGCCATTACGCCAAAGACAAAGTGCATTATGCCGGTACATATGTGCGGTAGCATGGCAGATTTGGATGCTTTGAAAGCGATTTGTGATGAACAGCATTTGATTTTATTAGAAGATGCTTGTCAAAGTATTGGTGGAACTTATAAAGGAAAACATTTAGGAACTATTGGACATGCAGGCACTTTTTCTTTTGACTTTGTTAAAATGATTACCTGTGGAGAAGGGGGTGTAGTCATGACGAATGATCAAACAGTGTATACTAAATGTGATGCATTCACTGACCATGGACATGATCATTTAGGGGTGGATAGAGGAGCTGACTTACATCCTTTCTTGGGATATAATTTTAGAATTAGTGAATTACACGCAGCCGTAGGTTTAGCACAAATTAGAAAGTTAGATACTTTCTTAACAATACAAAGAAGAAATAATAAAATTCTAAGATCATATCTAGAACAAGTTCCTGGAATTAGTTTTAGAGTAGTGCCAGATCCAGCTGGAGATAGTGCAAGTTTTTTATCTTGGTTCTTACCTTCTCAAGAGAAAATGGAAAAAGCCATAGAAGCATTAAAAACTGCTGGAATTTTTGCTGGTAATTTTTATTGGTTTGCAAATAATTGGCATTATATCAAAAAATGGGATCATTTAAAGAATGTTCAAAGTTTGTATGCATTAAATGAAGCACAAAAATCAGCTTTACAAAAATTAAGCAGTACAAAATTTGAAGCAAGTGATGCTATTATGTCAAGATGTATTTCTACTGCTATTAGCCTTACTTGGACAGAAGAGCAAGTACACGCAAAGGGTGCGCAGTTTTTACAAGTTTTGAAAGAAGCACTTTCATAATAATATAAGAGTATGTCACTAGGGCAGTCAATGCAACAAAGACAATTACAAAGATTGTCGCCACAACAAATACAGTTGATGAAATTGTTGCAAATACCTTCTGCTCAAATAGAACAAAGGGTAAAGGAAGAATTAGAAGAAAACCCAGCCTTAGAACTTCATTCAGACTTACTGGATAATGAATTAGGGGAGGATCCTAATGACGATTTAATTAATGACCTGCAAGAAGAGGAAGCTATTCCTGTGGATGAGTATGAGATGAGTAACGAGGAAATCAATGAATATAATTATGATGATGACGGGGAGATTGCAGAATACAAAACAAAGGATGATTACTATCCTGAATTAGATAACGATAAAGCAATTCCTATAAAAGCAGAGCTTAGTTTGAATGATCAATTAATGGATCAGCTTAGCATGTTAGATTTAGAAGAGACTCCTTATAAAATTGCTGAACAAATTATTGGAAGCTTGGATGATGATGGCTATTTAAGAAGAGCTCTGCAATCCATTGCAGACGATTTAGCTTTTAAACAAAGTATGTGGGTGGAAGAAAAACAAATCGAAGAAGTTTTATTTCAAATACAAAAATTTGAACCTGCTGGTATTGCTGCAAGAAATTTACAAGAATGCTTGCTGATCCAATTAAAAAGAAAATTAGAAGAGCAAGAAAAAGCAGATGTTTTAAAAATGGCTATAGCAATCTGTCTCTTATACAC
>CAWULX010000083.1:0-5832 GCA_963923775.1 uncultured bacterium | reverse complement strand
AATAAAATAGGGGATAGTTGTTTTTCTTTTTTTATAAAAATCCACTCTGCTAATCTAATAGCAAATAATAAGCTCTTTCTTTGTCCCTGTGAAGCTTCTTGTTTAAATGATTGTCCTTGTATAGTAATCAATAAATCGTCTTTATGAATACCTACAGATGTTCTTTGGAGAATCAAATCTTTCTGCAAAGTTGATTCTAATTGTTCTTTATAGGGGCTCACATGTAAACTAGATTGATATTGAATATTTATTTCGTCTAATTTTTCAGCTAAAATTTTATATAGTGATAATATTTCTGGTAAAAATTTATGTAATAATTCTTTTCTATGTTGGAATAGAATATTACCATGTTGAATTAGTTGTTCATCAAATGCTTCAATAATAATTTTATCCATATTGCCTTGCTCGGCAATCAATTTTAAATAACTATTTCTTTGAACAAGAACTTTATTGTATTGTATTAAATGATGAAGGTAAGTTGGATATAATTGGGATAATAAACTATCCATCAATCTTCTCCTTTCTTCACTAGTTCCTGTAATAATCTGCACATCATCTGGCGCTATCATAACACAGGGAACTTTACCTATATGTTGTGATAACTTCGTGTAGGGTGCTTCGTTAAAATAAAATTCTTTTTTTAAATTTTCTCTTATAACACAAGTTATTGAAAGTTCATTTTTTCCAATGATATAAGAGCCCTCGATTCTCATACCTTGAAAATCATGATGAACATTTTGTGCATCGGGTCTACTGAAATAACTTTTAGTAAATGATAAATAATATAAAGCATCCAAAATATTGGTCTTGCCTGTACCATTGGGGCCTACAATGCCAATAATTCGATGGGTGAATTCGAATTGTTGCTGGATATAATTCCTGAATTGGATAAGTTTTAAGCTTTTTAGCATCAACATGAATGCAAAATACATACAAAAAAGCTGTATTTTTATTGAAATTTTAAGGAATGACACTCATTAGTGAGCAACAATTACCCAGTATAATTAAAAGACTGGCTCATCAAATTTTAGAAACATACCCTGGTTTAGATAATACAGTAATAGTTGGTTTACAACCTAGAGGCGTATTCTTAAGCGATAAAATTGTGACAGCTCTAAAGCAGGAAATATCTGCAGATTTGGTACAATATGGCAAATTAGATATAACCTTTTTTAGAGACGATATAAGAAGAGAATTACACCTTGGCTCAGAAACCAACCTTCCATTCAGTATTGAAGGTAAAACGGTGATTTTGATAGATGATGTCTTATTTACTGGTAGAACAATTAGAGCTGCTTTAGACGCCTTATTGTCATTCGGAAGACCTTCTAATGTAAGATTATGTGTGCTTGTTGATAGAAAACCAAGTAGGGAACTTCCCATTCAGCCCGATTTTACGGGTAAAGAAATGGATACTTTAACCCCATATAAGGTAAAAGTTAGATGGCAAGAGAATGATGGGGTGGACGATGTAATCTTATTAGAAGAATAAGACTATGGTTTCTTCAGAAAATTATATTAACTTTGTTTTTTAATGGCACTATCTACCAAACATCTTCTTGGTATCAAAGACCTCAATACAGAGGACATTCAACTTATTTTAAATACTGCAGGTCAATTCAAAGAGGTATTACAAAGACCCGTAAAAAAGGTTCCAACTTTAAGAGACGTTAATATTGTCAATCTATTTTACGAAAATTCTACTAGAACTAGAATTTCCTTTGAATTAGCTGAAAAGAGATTGTCTGCTGATGTTGTGAATTTTACAGTATCTAGTTCTTCAGCCGCTAAAGGAGAAACCTTATTAGATACAGTTAATAATATCCTTAGCATGAAAGTAGACATGGTGGTTATGCGTCATAGTGCTTCAGGCGCTCCACATTTTCTAGCTAAACATATTGATGCAGCCATTATAAATGCGGGTGATGGTATTAACGAACACCCAACACAAGCTCTTTTAGATGCTTTTTCTATGAAAGAAAAATTAGGTAGACTAGAGGGTATTAAAGTGGCTATTATTGGCGATATCATGCACAGTCGAGTTGCTTTAAGTAATATCTATTTGTTAAAGAAAATGGGAGCTGAAGTAGTTGTTTCTGGTCCTCCAACATTAATACCAAGATACTTGCAAGAAGCTATGGGTGTTAAAGTAGAATATAATATAGACAAAGTTTTGGCTTGGTGTGACGTAGCTAATGTGTTAAGAATTCAACTAGAAAGACAAAACCAACCTTTATTCTCCTCTTTAAGAGAATACAATTTGGCATATGGTATTACCAAAGAAAGACTTTCTAAATTAAAAAAAGAAATTATCATCATGCATCCAGGCCCCATTAACAGAGGGGTAGAAATGGATAGTGATGTTGCTGATAGTCATCATTCCATTATTTTAGATCAAGTAGAAAATGGTGTTGCTGTTAGAATGGCTTGTTTGTATTTATTAACAGGTAGAACTCATCCTAGTTCCTAAATAAATTTTATGCAAAGAATTTGCTTATTTCCCGGAACTTTTGACCCAGTAACATTGGGTCACACAGATATCATAAACAGAGCCTTACCATTATTTGATAAAGTAGTAGTAGGTATTGGTATTAATGCTACTAAAAATCCTATGTTTACAGCTGATCAAAGAAAATTTTGGTTCGAAGAAATTTATAAAAATGAACCAAAACTTTCTGTAGAAACTTATGATGGTTTAACAGTTAAATTCTGTGAATCAATTGGCGCTAAATTTATTTTAAGAGGCATTCGATATGTAAGTGACTTTGAATATGAAAAAACTATTGCTGATGCCAATAGAACAATGGATTCTAGTATTGAAACCATCTTTTTAACGGGAGAACCAAAATATACAAGTGTTGCTTCTACTATTGTTAGAGATATCTTAAGAAACGGAGGAGACGCATCACCATTTTTGCCAAATGCTGTTATACATTCTTTAAAAAGATGATTAGCACTGATTTAATTTAATTCGGTAGGCCTCTATTACTTCAATGATAGTTGGGAAAGTATTGTCTAGACAATGCCTACAAGTTGCTAGTGTATGCCATTCAATTTTTTCAATATCTTCTGAAGCCTGAGGAATACCTTCTTGGAAATCACTTATGGACATATGAAACCAATAGGTTCTTTTTGCCACTTCTTCCTTTAAATATGGATCAAAATAAGTATGGTTGGTGAAATTCAACATATTATGCAATTGAATATGTTGAATGCCTGTTTCTTCTTGTACCTCTCTCACAGCGCAAGTTTGAATTGTTTCACCTTCATCTAGTTTGCCCTTTGGCAAGTCCCAATATCCACGTCTGAAAATCCATAAAATGGCACCATCAGGGTTAGTTAAAAGTCCACCAGCAGCGATAATTTGTTTGGGCATAAAAATGTGTAAAGTATTTAGTAACTCTTTGTGTAAATCTAGGGTTTAGCCTTTAATTTCGCAACAATAATAGTACAAATATGACCAACGAGAAAGCTGTTGCAGAAAAATTATTACAAGTAGGTGCAGTAAAATTAAGTCCTAAAGAACCTTTTACTTGGGCTAGTGGATGGAAAAGTCCTATATATTGTGACAACAGAAAAGTACTTTCATTTCCTTATGTTAGAGATTTTATCAAAAGTGAAATGTGCAATGTTATATTTGAAAAATTTGGAGAAGCTGATATGTTAGCTGGAGTTGCGACAGCAGGCATACCCTGGGGAGCAATGGCAGCCGATCAATTAAAACTACCTTATATCTATGTTCGACCAAAACCAAAAGAACATGGCCTTGGAAACCAAATAGAAGGTGCTTATCAAACTAGCAATAAAATATTGGTGATTGAAGATTTAATTTCTACAGGCAAAAGTAGTTTACAAGTGGTGGATGTCTTAAGAAATGCTGGATTGGAAGTAATTGGAATGGTTTCCATTTTCAATTATGGATTTAACATTGCAGAGGAGGCTTTTAAAAAGGCCAATGTTCCCTATATATCTTTGACCAATTATGCAAGCATGATTGAATTAGCGGTAGAAAAAGGGGACTTTGATACAACTACTCAGGATACCTTAATGCAATGGAGAGAAAGTCCCTCTACTTGGAATCAATAAAGTTTTTATTTTAAATTTTTCATTGCATCACCCAAGTTCAACTTTTGGGTAGTTTCAAAAGCAATGGGTACTGTTTTAGTGAATATACCTTTACTTAAAGTAGCATTACCTTTAATATTCAATTTAATTGGCTTATTAAATAGTATATCCATACTGTTTTTCACTAATACTGACATTTCAAATTCCATTTTTGCAGGTACCATAAATTGAGCATTAGCTGGAACTACAAAATTGGTATCTAAATGTACTTTAGTAAAAAATTGATTATTCATTAATATATCACAGTCAATTTGTTTGAGTACCATTGAAAAATTATTAGGATTGTAATATTTAATTTTAGCTTGAATGTTGTTTTTGCCCATAGAAATTTTATCAATCTTAATTTCCTGGAGACCTTTGAATTCAAAATCTTTAGGTGAAGTACAAGCAGCAACAAAAAACATCAACAATAAAATAGGGTATAAGTACTTTCTCATAGTTATATTTGTACAAACTTACGAAACATACCTAGTGAATGATGTTAACAGAACTACAATATTTTGGCACTATTAGTTATATTAAATCTATAATTGAAGCTCGGACTATAAATTTTAATGAAAATGAACTTTTTGCCAAGATGAGTTTTAAAAATAGAACCATTATTGCTAGTGCACAAGGTCCCTTAAATTTAACAATCCCCATAGTGGGTGGTAGGGATCAAAAAAACAAATTGAAAGATATTCAAATTGATTATAGTACAGATTGGCATAAATTACATCTAAAATCAATTAAAAGCTGTTATAAAAGGGCTCCATTTTTTGATTATTATGAAGAAAGTTTAAGCGTTTTATTAGAGACTAAAAAAGATAATTTATTTGATTTCTTATTCGATATACAGGTATGGGTAAAAGATCAATTCAAAAATAATTGGTCCATTAGTGAAATTGATACAAATGATACTATTGAAATATTCAGAGATCCTTATTTACCTAAAAATTATACTACTTATACTTCAATAAAATACCAGCAAGTATTTGAAGAACAAATTGGATTTTTGAACAATTTATCTGTATTAGATATTTTATTTTGTTGTGGTGGAAAACAAGCTAGTAATTTATTAAAATCTTCTTAAGCTATCCGTTTTAGCTAATTCAGGATGTCTTTTCATAAATGCACTTGCCCAATTCTCATATTGTAAAACCTCATGCCATTCTTTACTATTCTCTAAGTAATCTAAAGCTTCTTTTTCAGATTCTATATTGGCTAATTTAGCATTCAACAACTCTTTTCTTAGTTGATAATTCTGCAAAACTGATCTTAATAAGAGTTTTTCTGCCATTTCAAATTCTAAAGAATCTCTAGAACTTGAATAATTCACATAGTTATATTGATCTTCTCTAACTTTAATCCATTCTACTGCCTTAGAAACAACTGCATTATACATTTCATCTTTGATAGGAGCAGAGGCAATATTGTTTGATTTTAATTTTATAATAACTACTTGTGCATTTTTTACATTATGACTTTTAACATGTTTAGCACTAAGATGTTTTACTATTGACTTAACTGGTTGACTAATTTCCTGATGGGAAACAATAATGTTTTTACTTTGTAAACTAGTATTAACACCAATACTAGTAATAATTAATACCAGAAAGGCAAATAATCCTTTTTTGAATAAACTAGTAGGTTTTTCTGGAATTTGATGCAAGTGTTTTATTCTTGTCAACAATTCTTTTTCTGTTCCAACAGCATTAAGTAATAAAG
>CAWULX010000082.1:0-5837 GCA_963923775.1 uncultured bacterium | reverse complement strand
GCTTTAGAGCAAATATTACATCCAAATACTTTACAAAGAATTACCAATACTAGATTATATGGTAATGAATATAGTGTTGCAGATGTAATGAATGATTTAGTAAAACAAATCTTTGATGCAGATATCAATTCAAATGTAAATGTGTACAGACAATATTTACAAACATCCTTTGTAAAATCAGCTGGACAATTGTTAGCCGACAATTCACCATTGGATAATGTTTCTAAATCTGCTACTTATTATACTTTAAAGAAACTTCGTACTAAACTTACCAATGCAGTGAGTACAAATGAAGAAACCAAAGCCCATAGAGCTGCTTTGATTTTCTCTATTGATAAATCTTTAAAAGTGGATTAATTCTTAATAGTATCTAGGAATAAAAAAGCCTCTCATAAAACGAGAGGCTTTTTGTTTCTGTGGAGTCGAGGGGAGTCGAACCCCTGTCCAAACAATGTTACCATTGGTCTTCTACATGCTTATTGTTTTATTATTTGTCGGCAGTTTTCAGGAAAAACACAAACCAAAAAACTACTTAGCTGAATGGTACTTAAATAAGTGGCACAGCCTACACTTATCGCATCCCGTTTTGTTTTGATTGGGCGGAGGAACTGGTAACGGGCCTACCAATTCGCTCGGCCATAATGGAAGTTAATTCACTGAATTAAGCAGCCATGGCGTAATTTGCTTCGCCGTTTGATTGTTTGATATTCAGATTAAAGTGCTAATTATCCAACGCACTGCATGCTTACCCCAACCGCTACTATTGCTGTCAAAACCATACGACCCCAATAATACCTTAAGGATATAGAGCCTACAAAATTAGGACAATTAATTGGATTACTTAAATAATCTCCAGAAGTCCAAGCCCAATGCATAAAACATTAAGCCAAACATAATGAGCATACCAGTAATCTGTGCGTATTCCATAAACTTATCACTTGGCTTACGGCCTGTGATCATTTCAAATAAAATAAACAATGCATGTCCCCCATCTAATGCAGGAATAGGCAAAACATTCATAAAGGCTAATATAATGGAGAATACCCCTGTTAAAGTCCAAAATCTTTCCCAATCCCAGAAAGAAGGAAAAGTATTACCAATGCTTATTAAACTACCTAAAGAATCATTTGGATTCACTTTGCCTGTAAAAATTTGCTTTATACCTTGAACATAATTATCTAATGTGGTAAATGTTCTTTTCACTCCAAATGGAATAGCTTGTACAAAACTAAATTCCTTATGTACCGTTTTAAATAAATTCACAGGTAATTGTAAGAATAAACCCAATTGGCCTGATCCATTAATTAAGGCTTTAACATTTATTGTATCAGAACCTCTTTTTAAAGTAACCACAACAATTGAATCAGCATATTTCTTTTTACTATTTTCAAAATCTAAACGATACTTTACTTCTTTTTGATTTATTGCAATTAATGTATCCCCCTTTAAAAATTGACCACCATCCATTGTTAGTGCTGTTTTTCCCACAGAATCGACAATAATGGGTACACGAGGTACTACAAATGGAATGATTTCTTTTTTCTTGTTGGCAGCTAATGTAGTGCTTAATGTTGCTGGAATGTTTAAATCAAATAAAGAATCCCCTCTTTGTACTTGTAAAGTTTTTGGATTAGATAAAACCAAGATAGATTCAATTGAACCGATGTCTTCTATTTCTTTTTGATCGATTGTCAAAATTTTATCACCTTCTTGTAATCCAATACTTTTTGCTATCTCATTAACATGCAAACCATAAGTAACATTTCTCGATGGTAAATTATCGTCTCCATAAACCCAACTTAAGCCAATAAAAATAACAATAGCTAAAATAATATTAACAATCACACCCCCTAACATCACTATTAATCTTTGATAAGCAGGTTTGGATCTTAATTCCCAATGTTCGGGTTCTTTTTGCATTTGTTCCTTATCCATGCTTTCATCAATCATGCCGCTAATTTTTACATAGCCTCCAAAAGGAATCCAACCAATGCCATACTCTGTCTCTCCTATTTTCTTTTTCCAAAGACTAAAACCTGGATTAAAAAACAAATAGAATTTCTCTACCCTTGTTTTAAACAATCTAGCTGGAATAAAATGTCCTAATTCGTGTAAAATAACTAGTATGGAAAATGACAAAATAAATTGGGCTGTCTTCATCCCTACTGCTACTAAATCTATTGCGTTGATAAACATATTTATAAGTGTATTAAAGAAGCTGCAAAATTACGCGCTTCGCCGTCTGATTCAAAATAATCATCTAAACTAGGTTGAGCGATAAAAGGAATTTTTTCCAATGTTCTTTCAATTAACTCAGTCATATCTAGAAAACCAATTCTATTTTTCAAAAAAGCATAGACTGCAATTTCATTAGCGGCATTCATTACACAAGGTGCATTGCCGGCTTGCTTCATTGTTTCAGTTGCTAAATATAAATTTCTAAACGTTTTGGTATCTGGCTCGTCAAAGGTTAGTGTATTGGGCTTATCAAAATGATACCTTGGAAAATCATTTTTTAATCTTTGTGGAAATGCCATTGCGTACTGAATAGGTAATTTCATATCTGGCAATCCCATTTGCGCTTTAATACTTCCATCTTCAAACTGAACCATACTATGAATAATACTTTGAGAATGTATAACCACCTTAATTTGTTCAGGCTCTAAACCAAATAACCATTTAGCCTCAATCATCTCTAAGCCTTTATTCATCAATGTTGCAGAGTCAATAGAAATTTTTGCACCCATACTCCAATTGGGATGTTGTAAAGCATGGTCTCTTTTTACATTCACCAAGAAATTTGGTTTCTTGCCTAAGAATGGGCCTCCACTTGCTGTTAAAATTATTTTTTCAATGGGATTTAAATTTTCTCCCACTAAGCATTGAAAAATAGCAGAGTGTTCACTATCCACTGGAATAATATTCACCCCTTTTTCTTTAGCAGTTCTCATCACAATATCGCCAGCGACAACCAATGTTTCTTTATTCGCTAATCCAATGGTTTTTCCATTCTCCACTGCAGTCAATGTTGGTCTTAATCCTGCAAAGCCCACAATACCTGCCATCATAAAATCATAACAATCCATAGCAGCAACTTGCTCTAATGCTTCTTCTCCAGCAAAGACTTTGATGGGTTTGCCTTCTAATGCTTTTTTTACAATGGCATATTTAGTAATCTCGCCAATAACGACAATATTGGGTACAAATAATAAGGCTTGTTCGATTAATAAAGACTCATTGGAATGTGCCGTTAATATTTCTGCTACAAATAATTCAGGATGGGCAGCAATTACTTCCAAGGTTTGTTTACCTATAGAACCAGTAGATCCGAATATGGCAATTCTTTTTTGACTCATCCCTTGTTTTGATTGGGCTTAAAAATACACTATAAATAAATTAATGCGAAATATATTGCATTAAACCCTCTGCTAATTTTCTATCGTTACTTAATCTAGGTACTTTGTTTTGACCACCTAGTTTACCCTCGGACCTCATATAATTGATAAATGCATCTTTGTCCAAAATAGTTATATGTAAAGGCTCTAAGATATTACCTGTAATTAAATCGTTATAGTATACATTCTTTTCGCACATATATTTATTCAATAATGCAGCAAATGCCTGCAAATCTTTGGGTTGTTTTTCAAAAGCTATCAACCACTCATGATAACTCTTGCCAGCAGTTTGTTGAATCATTGGAGCTACTGTAAATTCAACCACTTGGACATCCATTTCCTGAGTAGCTTTGAGCATTGCCTGCTCAACCTCTTCTCCAATTACATGTTCACCAAAAGCAGAAATGAAATGTTTTACCCTTCCTGTAACCACCACCCTAAATGGATTTAAGCTAACAAATTTTACGGTATCTCCAATATTATACCCCCATAATCCTGCATTATTATTTATTATGAGCGCATAATTTTCATTCAACTGAACTTCCGCTAAATTATACCTAGTGGGATGTTCATTATGAATTTCTGCCAATGGAATAAATTCAAAAAAGATGCCACTATTAGTATTTAACAATAAACCAAATTGTTCTCTTTGATCTTGAAAAGCAAAAAAACCTTCACTTGCTGGAAATAATTCAATAGTATCTACTGGCTTTCCAATAGTCTCAAATAATTTAGCTTTATAGGGTTCGAAATTTACGCCACCTTGAACCAACACTTGTAAATTGGGAAACACTTCTTTGACCGGCTTTCCAGTAACTTGTACAATTCTGTCAAAATACATTTGCATCCAAGGGGGGATTCCTCCTATTAAAGTGAGATTTTGACCAAGGGTCTCTTCTACTATCTTATCTAATTTTTCTTCCCATTCTTCAATACAGTTAGTTGTATAGGTAGGTAATTGATTTCCTCTTAAATAAGCGGGCACATGATGGTTAACAATTCCACTTAATCTACCCGTTGGAATGCCCCCGACTCTTTCTAATTCAGGCGACCCGCTCAAGAAAATCATTTTACCGCTTGCAAAATCTACCTTACCAGTGGTAGCCATATAGGTCAATATGGCGTCTCTTGCCCCATTGATATGGTTGGATATAGAATCTTTACTAATTGGAATATACTTCACCCCACTAGTGGTTCCACTAGTTTTTGCCAGGTAAAGGGGTTTCCCCTTCCATAAAACATTGGATTTACCCAATTTGATCTTCTCAATATAGGTTTTTAGGCCCTCATAGTCCCTAATGGGCACATTTTGCTTAAAACTAGCATAATCAGAAATATGACTAAAATGGTGTTCTTTTCCAAATTGCGTATTCGCTGCAGACTTAACTAATTGATTTAGAATAATTTGCTGATTTTTTAGTGCACTTGCCTGTTCTTTTAATTGCTTATTATATATGTATTGAGCAAAAGGCTTGGCAAATAGGGATTTGATATTCATAGGGCAAATTAGCCAGTTAGGCGGGACAAAATTAGGTACAAGAGGGCTTTTAAAGCAGGTTTTTTAATTTTTTAATTTTTGCTTGTAAATTGACGGATAATTAGTTACCTTTGCCGTCCTAATTTTGGACATTATGTTAGCAGTAGTAAAAATCGCAGGACAACAATTTAAAGTACAAGCAGGAGATAGCTTGTATGTACCTCACCTGCAAGGTAAAACTGGAGACAAAGTTGAATTCAACGATGTATTATTCGTTGATAATAATGGAAGTATTTCTTTCGCTACAAAAGCGGTTGTAAAGGCTGAAATTACTAATGACTTAGTTCAAGGTGACAAAGTGATCGCTTTTAAAATGAAGAGAAGAAAGGGTTTCCGCAAGAAACACGGTCACAGAACACATTATACTCAAATCAAAATTGAAAACATAGCTTAAACTAAGATACTATGGCACACAAGAAAGGAGAAGGTTCCGTTAAGAACGGCCGTGACTCACAAAGTAAAAGATTAGGCGTTAAGATTTATGGTGGTCAACCAGCTTTGAACGGCAATATCTTAATTCGTCAAAGAGGTACTCAATACCACCCTGGTAAGAACGTTGGTGTTGGATCTGATTACACTTTATTCGCTCTTGCAAACGGAGTAGTAGAGTTTAAAAAAGGTAAAAACAACAAAACAACCGTTTCTGTTTTGCCAGTGGAAGCAGTGGCTTAAAAAAAAATTTTTGTAGTTATTAAAAAAGTTTTTACTTTTAATGCATATTTACTAACCATTAAATCTAAAAAACATGGCAACTGCAAAAAAAGCTGCTAAAAAAGCTGCTCCAAAAAAAGCTGCAAAAAAAGTAGTTAAAAAAGCTGCAAAGAAAGCTGCTCCTAAGAAAGCTGCTAAAAAAGCTGCTCCTAAGAAGAAAGCTGCTAAGAAAGCTGCTAAAAAGAAATAATTAT
>CAWULX010000081.1:0-6029 GCA_963923775.1 uncultured bacterium | reverse complement strand
TAGTTGGGGTGTACTCCAACAAATGGTCTTCTCTCTTTATTGGCAGGGCTAATTCCTGCAATATGATCTACAATAGTGAAAGGTACATTTAAACAATCATCTAATGCTTGAATCATTTTTTCTTTAAATGCTTTACTTGGCGAAGCGTCTATAAAATCCCATTCATAATTGGAGCCTACCCAAAATAAATCTTCTTTCCATGGCACGATAGAAACATTATTTTTATAAATATATTGATTAGGCAAACCTTTTATTTTAACAATTAATGCTTCTCCTTTATTAGGTGAAAAGGGAAGGTTATTGAAATATTTATTTTGCATACTATTATTTCCGTCACAAAATATAATATGCTTTGCAGAAAATGACTTCCACTGAACTTGTTCTTTTTCAATAATCAAATCAGTCATTTCAAATCGTTCTTCTATCAATGAGTTTGATTTTACTAATTTCTTTTTCCAATTTTCAAGCATAGTATTCAAATCAATCCAATAACTTGAATCAATTTGTCCTGTTCCAAAAGGGGTTTTAAAAAAATCCTTGAAGTCTTTTGCATTATTATTGCTTAAGTATACATTGTCATGTGCTATTCTATACTCAAAACTTTCTTTCATTTGTAAAGTTGGATGTAGCAAAACCACCGGTGCTTCTTGAATTAATGTATGATCTAAGTGTTCTCCTAATTCTTTATAAGCACTAACAGCATAGGGAAGTAGCTCGTCAATTTTCCATGTTTGCACAATTCTTCTTCCTGTAACTGGATTAATTACGCCGCTTGCAACAGAAGTGGAAGAGGGGATTTGGGGATCATTTAGTACGATAAAAGTTTTGCCAGCTTTTTGAGCATAATAACTCATCCAAGTACCTACTAATCCTTGTCCAACAATGATATAGTCTATCTCTTCTGACATGATAATTTATTTGTTTTTGGAGATCGTATTCACTGTATACCTTATACTATCTTTTTGGTCTTGCACTTTGGCAACCAATTCTATATCAAAATTCCCTTTGTAATCATGAGGGACCGTAAAAGGGAACTCTACTTCAAAATTTTCTTTGTCAATGGTTGTGAAATATTGAAAAGGAAAAACATTGATAAACCACCCATCTACAGATTTGCCAGTTTCGTGATTGTACAATGCTAATATTAGGTTTCCTGTTTTTTCTTCTTTTAAATGGTGCGCGACCTTTACTTGTAATTTTATAGATTGTCCCGCAATTGCTTTAATAGGGGGCTTGCATATAATTTGAAGGGCATTGGTTTGTCCCCAACTATTGCTACAAGCTAGTAACATTAATAAACCCATTAGTACTTTGTTCATCTTTCAAAAGTACAATAAAAAATCCCTTATCTTTTTAGGATAAGGGATTGCTATAAAAAAGGTTTGATTATTTCTTTAATGCAGCTGCCATTGTTTTACCAATATCAGCAGGGCTAGCACAAACGTGAATTCCACATGCAGCCATAATTTTCATTTTAGCAGCAGCTGTATCATCAGCACCACCAACAATTGCACCAGCATGACCCATACGGCGTCCTGGAGGAGCAGTTTGACCTGCGATAAATCCTACTACTGGTTTTTTCATATTATCCTTAATCCAATTAGCTGCGTCTGCTTCCATGCTACCACCAATCTCACCAATCATGATGATGCCTTCAGTTGCGGGATCGTTCATTAATAATTCAACAGCTTCTTTTGTAGTTGTTCCAATAATTGGATCACCACCAATACCAATCGCTGTAGTAATACCTAAACCTGCTTTCACTACTTGGTCAGCAGCTTCATAAGTTAATGTGCCACTCTTAGATACAATACCGATAGTTCCTTTCTTGAAAATAAATCCTGGCATGATACCCACTTTCGCTTCTTCAGCAGTGATTACACCTGGACAGTTTGGTCCTATTAATCTTGTGGTCTTTCCTAATAAGTAATTTTTCACTTTAACCATATCCTGCACTGGGATACCTTCCGTAATACAAACTACCAAACCAATACCAGCATCTGCAGCTTCCATAATCGCATCAGCAGCAAAAGCTGGAGGTACAAAAATGATACTTACATCTGCACCAGTTGTTTTAACTGCATCCGCTACTGTATTAAAAACAGGACGATCTAAATGTTGTGTGCCACCTTTACCTGGAGTTACACCACCAACTAATTGTGTTCCGTATTCAATCATTTGAGATGCGTGAAAACTACCTTCTGTACCGGTAAAACCTTGTACAATGATTTTGGAATTTTTGTTAACTAATACTGACATGAGGCTATATTTGATATTTGTGGCGCAAAAATACGCTAAACAGCCATTTTTTACCCTTATTTACTAACAAAAATTATAGGTTTTTTTATAAATGGCCGGCAAATGTTACTTTTGTGCCTCGCAAAGACAAATTAAAAAACAACATTATGGCAACAACATCAGACATCAGTCGTGGAATGATCTTAAAATTAGATGGTAGTTTATACTCTGTAGTAGAATTTGGTGAAAATAAAACTGCTCGTGCAGCTGCAAAAGTATGGGCTAAATTAAAGGGCGTGGATAATAACCGTTCCATTGAGAAAACTTGGAATAGCGGTGAAACCGTGTTTCCTGTGCGTGTAGAGAAGAAAGCATTTCAGTTTTTATACAAAGACGATAGTGGTTACAACTTAATGAATAATGAAACATTTGAGCAAATCGCTATGGCAGAAGAAATGATTGATGCCCCTCAATTCTTAAAAGAAGGAGCTGAAGTATTCGTTTTCATGAACACTGAAACCGAAATGCCAATTGGTGCTGAATTGCCAGAGAAGATTGATGTATTGATTACATATTGTGAACCAGGCGTAAAGGGTGATACTGCCACTCGAGCATTAAAAGCGGCAACTATCGAGTCTGGTGCAACAGTAATGGTGCCATTATTCGTAAACGAAGGAGAGAAGATCAAGATTAATACTAAGAGTGGAGAATATGTAGAAAGAGTAAAGTAGGCCTTTTCATATTAAAAAATAGTAAAATAGGGAATTTCTGGTTCCCTATTTTTATGCCCAAAAACGCCATTTTTGGATAAAAAAAGGTCATTTTATTGTGATTTTTAATAAAAATACCCCAATTTTACCCAAAATTGCTAAAAATGGACTTAAAACAAATTCATGATTTAATCAAGGTGGTTAACAAGAGTAATATCGGTGAAATTAGTATCGAAGACAAGGACGGAAAAGTTACTATCAAACAAAAGGAGGAAAGAGTTACTGTAAGTTCTGCGCCAGTATATGCAGCTGCGCCAGCACCGGCTCCAGCACCAGTTGCTGCAGCTGCCCCTTCATCTACTGCTCCTGCAGCTGCCGCTGCAACAGATAATCTAATTACTATTAAGAGTCCAATGATTGGCACTTTTTATAGAAGAGCAGCTCCTGATAAGCCATTGTTGGCAGAAGAAGGAACTGAAGTAAGCCCAGGTAAAGTGGTTTGTATTATTGAAGCAATGAAATTGTTCAATGAGATTGAATCAGAAGTAAAAGGTACTATTGTTAAAGTATTAGTGGATGATGCAAGCCCAGTAGAGTTTGATCAACCATTATTCTTAGTACAACCTGCTTAGGCATTAACATTCATCCATTTTAATTACAGAAAATGTTTAAAAAGATATTGATAGCCAATCGTGGCGAAATTGCTTTGCGTATTATTAGAACCTGTCGCGAGATGGGTATTAAAACCGTTGCAGTTTATTCAACAGCAGATAAAGATAGTTTGCATGTAAAATTTGCAGACGAAGCTGTTTGTATTGGCGGACCAAAAAGTGCAGAATCTTATTTGAATATCCCACATATAATGGCAGCTTGTGAAATCACTAATGCAGATGCTGTGCATCCTGGTTATGGTTTCTTAGCAGAGAATTCAAAGTTTGCTCAAATCTGTGCAGACCATGGCATTAAATTTATAGGGCCTACTCCTGATATGATCAATAAAATGGGAGATAAGATCACTGCAAAAGAAACAATGATCAAAGCTGGTGTTCCAGTGGTTCCAGGAGGAGAAGGCTTATTGGAGAATGTTGAAGCTGCAAAAAAATTAGCGAAAGAAATAGTATATCCAGTTATCATCAAAGCAACAGCAGGTGGTGGTGGAAAGGGAATGCGTGTGGTATGGTCTGAAGCAGATTTAGAAAAAGCATTTAATGATGCTAAAATGGAAGCTGCTGCAAGTTTTAAGAATGATGGTTTGTACATGGAGAAATTTGTGGAAGAGCCAAGACATATTGAAATTCAAATTGCAGGTGATCAATTTGGTAATGTTTGTCACTTGAGTGAGCGTGATTGTTCTATTCAAAGAAGACACCAAAAATTAGTGGAAGAATCTCCTTCTCCGTTTATGACCCCAGAACTTCGTCAAAAAATGGGAGAAGCTGCTATCAAAGCTGCTGCTGCTATTAATTATGAAAGTGTTGGAACTATTGAGTTTTTAGTGGATAAGCATCGTAATTTCTATTTCATGGAAATGAATACACGTATTCAAGTAGAACATTGCGTTACTGAAGAAGTAGTAAGTTATGATTTGATTAAAGAGCAAATTAAGATTGCGGCAGGAGAAAAAATCTCTGGAAAAAATTACGAACCTCAATTGCATGCGATTGAATGTCGTATCAATGCAGAAGATCCATACAATGATTTTAGACCATCTCCAGGTAAGATTACTGTATTGCATACTCCAGGTGGACATGGTGTTCGTGTAGATAGCCATGTATACGCGGGTTATGTAATTCCTCCATATTACGATTCAATGATTGGTAAATTAATCACCGTAGCTCAAACTCGTGAAGAAGCTATCAATACTATGTATCGTGCATTAAGCGAATATGTAATTGAAGGAGTGAAAACAACTATACCTTTCCATTTGCAATTAATGCAAAACGAAGATTTTAGAAAAGGTAATTTTACTACTAAGTTTTTGGAATCATTTAAAATGAAGTAGTTTTTTAAAATCATTTTTGCTCCGCAAAACTTAATGATTTAAAAAAACTACGCTCTAATGAAATAAAAAAAGGGGGCCCCGTAAAGGAGTCCCCTTTTTTTATTATAGGAAGTAATAAACATCAAACAGCCCAGTTTATGGGGGCTGTTTGAAAAGATCATAAGAGGCTAAATGAAAGAATTCCTACATTTTGTTAGGAGTTCTTTCATAACTTATCTTAAGAATAACAATTCTCTATACTTAGGTAAGGTCCATAATTCGTCGTCTACCAATTGTTCTAATTTATCTACATGGTAACGAATCTTGTCAAAATATTGTGCTTTCACTTTCGCTTCATAAGCAATGGCTTTTTCACGAGAGTTTTCAATATTGTTTGCTACTTTTCTTTCTTCTACCATAGCATGTGTATTTTCATACACTTGTTGGATATGCGTGCTTACATCTTTTAACAAAGTCAATTGGCCTTTGTATAATTTTTCTGGTAAAGCAGCATCACGTAATAAGTTTACATTTTTCAACAACTCATTTTGGTACTTAATCGCAGCAGGGATAATATGGTTAGTAGCTAAATCACCCATTACACGTGCTTCAATCTGTACTTTCTTAATGTACTTTTCTAATTCAATTTCGTGTCTAGCTTCTAATTCTGCATGTGAGTAGATACCATTGTCTTTGAACAATTGCTTTGCCTTATCAGTGATCATTGCATCCAAAGCAACAGGAGTAGTTTTTAAATTAGGCAAACCTCTTTTTTCTGCTTCCTTATGCCATGCTTCGCTATAACCGTCTCCTTCAAATAAGATTTTCTTACTAGCAACAATATATTTTTGAATCACTTGCATAATCGCAATTTCTTTCTTGTCACCTTTTTCAATTAATGCATCTACTTCTTGAGAGAACTTCACTAAAGTATCTGCAACAATAGTATTTAATACCGTCATGGGTAATGCACAGTTAGCTGTTGAACCCACTGCACGGAATTCAAATTTGTTACCTGTAAATGCAAATGGAGAAGTTCTGTTTCTGTCTGTATTATCAATTAATAGTTCAGGGATGCTTCTATGTAAATCAATTTTTAA
>CAWULX010000080.1:0-6051 GCA_963923775.1 uncultured bacterium | reverse complement strand
GCAGCTGAACGGTCTACCTTACTTGGATCTTTTCCAGAAAATGCTCCACCACCGTGTGCACCCTTACCACCATAAGTATCTACAATAATCTTACGGCCTGTTAAACCAGTGTCTCCGTGAGGACCACCAATTACAAACTTACCTGTTGGGTTAATATGATACTTAATATCCTTGTTAAATAACTTCGCGTATTTCTTGTACTTCGCTTGTACTCTTGGAATCAAGATCTCAACGATATCTTTTTTGATCTTCGCTAACATCTTACCTTCTGCATCAAAATCATCGTGCTGTGTAGATACTACAATCGCATCAATTCTTACTGGCTCGTTCTTGTCGTTGTACTCTAAAGTCACCTGAGACTTTGCATCTGGTCTTAAGTATTTAATTGCCTTGTTCTCTCTTCTTAATGCAGCTAGTTCAATTAAGATCTTGTGCGCTAAGTCCAAAGCCAATGGCATATAATCTTCCGTTTCGTTAGTAGCATAACCAAACATCATACCTTGGTCTCCTGCTCCTTGCTCTTCTTTTTTCTTTCTGTCCACCCCTTGGTTAATATCAGCTGATTGCTCGTGAATAGCAGATAAAATACCACAGCTATTCGCTTCAAACATATATTCACTCTTAGTATAACCAATCTTCTTAATTACACCACGCGCAATGTCTTGTACATCTAAATAAGCTTTAGACTTTACCTCACCAGCCAATACTACTTGACCTGTAGTTACTAATGTCTCACATGCCACTTTTGATTGTGGATCAAATGCTAAAAAGTTATCAATTAAAGCGTCAGATATCTGATCCGCTACTTTGTCTGGATGTCCTTCAGATACACTCTCTGAGGTAAATAAATAAGGCATATTGTAGGTTTTAGATGAAATTTAAAGTGCAAATATATTAATAAATACTATAATCTTATAAATCTGAATAGTAAATATGAAGTCTCATTTTGAACTTAGAATGCTTACCACCACCTAGTCTAACTCTACCCATGGCAGGTTGATTGGCTGTTGCTGTAGTAATATAATCCACCCCTGCTAAAGTATTATTAGGATAAGGAGGAACATATCTAATAGAATCGTTTACAGGAGCAGATAATCTAAAATCAAAAGTGGTATCCTTTCTTGAAACTACCCCTTGAACATATCTTGTAATGTTGAAATTATAGGTAGCTACTTTATCATAGCCATTTAAAGATTTGTAAGTTTGGAAACCACCAAATCTTGCAAAAGCTTCTGCATTCGCAATACTTTGATAGTCATTAGGCACATTACGAATCACTTGTTTATTGTTTGCGTCATAAGCAGCTAATAACAAATATCTTGGAGCCAACATTTGCTTTTCAATAGTGTTAATATTTGCATCATCAGGAACTTGCTCTGCTATCAATTCGGCTCTATGAATTAATTTATTAACAAATGTTTTTATTGCTGGGATCTTAATTTTAACACCAGTACCTGGACTTGTTTGAATGTACACCAAAGAATCATTCAATTTGCCAATATGCTTTAAAGCTTCAGACCCAGTTCTATCTCTTTTTACAAAATTAGCATCCGCATTGGCCGACAATCTAAAACGCATTTTTAATACCGTTGTATCTACTGTTCCTGTTGATCCTAAAGGAGTATAATTCGTTTTAAAATATAAATTCAATCTTGTATTGGTATCTGTCATATTCAATTTCAATAAAACATTATTATTGGAATTTGGATCAACAGTCACTGCAAAGCCAGGAAAATATTGTCTTAAAGTGGTATCGTTTCTATAAGCTGTATTTGAATCAAATTGCTTGATAAACATATTAGCTATTTCATCAAACAACTTTATACGAATTTGATATTGAGTTGCTTCATATCTATTAATTACACTATCACCAAGTCTAGCAATATTTAAAGTATAAGGATTGGCTAATGCAGCTCCTGCTTTAATTCCAAACACTTCCGGATAATTTGCTGGATAGTATTTAGATATATCTAGTGGAGTTGCAGGATCAATTTGATTTACTTTAATAATAACAGGTTTGGTTGAATCACCATAGAATCCAGCATATTTAAAACTTAAAACCGCCGAATCCACTACAATACTATCTCTATTACCTTGAACATAAAATGGGAAAAAGTCTGGTAACATTTGAAAGAACATGGTAGCCTTTGTTGTACCAAATAATGGATCATTATTTAACTCACCTAATATATGATTATCTGAACCAAAAATGCTTAAGCTATCTGGCATATCAATAGTCTCTGTTTCCACCTCGATGATGGTGTCTTTTGTATTGATAGCGTCTAATGAAGGTAAAAGGCCCAACCCTAATTCTGAAGTACCCACTCTTGTACAAGCTGCAGATAGTATTCCCAATAAAACTACAAAAACCGAAACTCTCTTTACTATATTAATAAATGCCATGAAATTATTTTGTCTTTATTTGCCTGCAAGTTCGTTGTATAAATCTAAATACTCTGTTAAATCCGAATCCCATCCATTAAATGGTACTACTTTCTTGCCTTTTACGCTTGAAAATTCTGACATTAACTTCTTGTCAATATCATCCGAACCAAAAGTAATGGCATCCGCATAAGTTGCCCCTCCTCTGAATAAAGCAGCGTTGTTTAAATCTTTATAGGGTTCTAATTCTTTGTCTTTAACATTGGCATTAATTAAAGCCTTAGTCAGAAAATCTTTGGAAAATTTCTCTGCAAAAGTGTTCGCCCCTATTGTATAAATTACCTTAGAATTGGAGAATACAGGTTCTTTCTTAAAAGCAGTCTTAATATATGCTGGGATTAAACCTGTCATCCATCCACTACAATGTATAATATCAGGAGGCCAGCCAAATTTCTTTACTGTTTCCAAAGCACCTCTAGCAAAGAAGATGGTTCTTAAAGCATTATCATCAAACCATGTTTCATTCTCGTCATGAAAAATTTGCTTTCTTTTGAAAAAGTCTTCATTTTCTAAAAAGTATACCTGTAATCTGGCATTGGGTAAAGAAGCTACTTTAATTTGTAAAGGATAATCATCATTATCTACCTGAACATTGATACCAGACAAACGCACTACTTCGTGCAAACGATGTCTTCTTTCATTAATTACGCCAAATCTTGGCATAATACATCTTACCTCCAAACCACTGTCGTTACTTTTAATGGCGAGCTTATTGATGATCTCCGCAAATTCAGTCAACTCCAAATAAGGCGACATTTCAGTGGCGATATATAAGATTCGTTTCTTTTCAGACATGCTAAATAGTTTATCTCAGATTAAACTTTGAGTCTGCGAAGTTACAAAAAAATAGGGATTTTAAATAAATGCCCCTTCTGACTCATTAATATTAACAATTGGTCGTAAATTGCAATGCATCTAAAACCTCCATTAAATATGGCCAAATTCTTCAAAATCAGTTTCTTCTTTTTGGTAGGAATTGTACTTATATGGTGGAGTATGCACCAGATTCCAGATCAAGAATGGGATAAATTTAAACTAGCATTAAAGCACTCCAAGTTTTGGATTATTATTCCGGTTTTCCTCATTTTAGGTCTCTCTCATTTATTGAGAGCACTTCGTTGGAGATTGATTATGGAACCTCTTGGATATCAACCAAGTATTGTCAATACCTTTTTAGCGGTTTTAATTGGTTACTTAGCCAACCTTGCTATACCAAGGTTAGGAGAAGTGTTAAAATGTACCCTATTGGCAAAATATGAAAAAGTGCCTGCAGAGAAAATTGTAGGAACCATTGTTGCTGAAAGAGCATTTGATGTGATTAGCCTTGGTTTAGTTTTTTTATTAGCTCTAGGTTTACAATTTAATGTTATAGAAGCTGGATGGTTGCAATTAAAAGCTCAATCTGCTGCACAACAAAATAATTCTAACAACCATTTTGATTTTACTTTTATCATTATTGGAGCCCTTTTAGTTTTATTAGTCATATTTTTTGTTTTCAAGTCAAAATTGCAAAATGCAATTTCAAGTGTTCAAAAAATTCTTAAGGGTATTTGGGAAGGCGTAATCAGTGCGACCAAATTAAAAAAACACAACTTATTTTTCTTCTACTCTTTTGGTATTTGGTTTTTATACTTATTAGCAACATATATTGGACTATATGGCACAGAAGGCACAGCAAGTTCATTTGCTACTGCTATAAGTTGTTTGGCATATGCAAGTATAGGAATGATTATTACTCCAGGCGGCATTGGTGCTTATGCCTATTTTATGGCAAAGGTTTTAGAATTAAACGGAGTTGATTATACACTTGGATTAGCCAATGGTACTTTACAATGGTTCTCTCAATTTTTAATTGTATTAGTATTAGGCGGAATAAGTTTAATACTATTACCTATCATCAATAGACAAAAGAATTAGTATGCGTGAGATTCATTCCATGGCCAAAAAAGTGGTAAGTATTGAAGAAGCAAAAACAATTATTTATGGCTGGAAATTATTAGGCAAAACAACTGCTTTTACCAATGGCTGTTTTGACATCTTACACCAAGGTCATATTTTCTCCTTAGGTCAGGCAGCCAAAGAAGCAGATTATTTAATTGTGGGATTAAATAGTGATGCTAGCGTACAAAGATTAAAGGGTCCCACTAGACCTATCAATAATACAGAAAGCAGAGCTTTAGTAATTTCAAATTTAGCCATTGTTGATTTAGTGATTGTATTTGAAGAAGATACACCTTTAGAATTAATAAAAACATTATTACCAGATATACTTGTCAAAGGAGGTGATTATACCATTGACCAAATTGTGGGTGCTAAAGAAGTGATAGCAGCTGGCGGTAAAGTAATTATCAATCCCATTGTAGAAGGATATTCTACTACTGGCTTAATTGAAAAAATAAAAAAATAAATAGATGGAATTTTTAAAAGCATTAAGTATCCAAAAAGAAAACCAAGGAACTTCAACGGGTTTACTTTGGATTGAATCAAAAGGAGCAGCAATTAATTCTCACTCCCCTGTTGATGGACAAATTATTGGTTCTGTTAGAACGACCGATAAAGATGCTTATGAAAAAACTATTCATACTGCACATGATGCTTTTTTAGAATGGAGAAATTGGCCAGCTCCTAAAAGAGGTGAAGTAGTAAGACAATTAGGTGAAGCTTTGCGTGAACAAAAACAATATCTTGGTCAACTAGTAAGCTACGAAATGGGGAAGAGTTTACAAGAAGGTTTAGGAGAAGTTCAAGAGATGATTGACATATGTGATTTTGCGGTTGGGCTGTCCAGACAATTGTATGGCTTAACCATGCATAGTGAAAGGCCTTCACATAGAATGTACGAACAATGGCATCCATTGGGTATTGTAGGTATTATATCTGCTTTCAATTTTCCAGTAGCTGTATGGAGTTGGAACGCAGCTCTTGCTTGGGTTTGTGGTAATGTAACAGTTTGGAAACCTAGCGAGAAAACACCTTTATGTGGTAATGCTGTTCAGCATATAGTTGCAAAAGTATTTGAAGCAAATCAAGTTCCTGAAGGAGTTAATTGTTTAATACAAGGAGATAGAACTGTTGGTGAATGGATGAGTAATGATACGAGAATACCTTTGGTTTCTGCAACTGGATCTACCAGAATGGGTAAAGAACTTAATAAAGCAGTAGCAGGAAGATTAGGTAAAACAATTTTGGAATTAGGCGGAAATAACGCCATTATTATTTCTGAACATGCAGACTTGGATATGTCTTTAATTGGCGCAGTGTTTGGAGCAGTAGGAACTGCTGGTCAAAGATGTACCACAACCAGAAGATTAATTATTCATGAAAAAGTATATGATAGCTTTGTCAATAAATTAACTAAAGCCTATCAACAAATAAAAATTGGTAACCCATTAGATGCAAATAATCATATGGGTCCATTGATTGATCAGGATGCTGTAAAGATGTATTTAAATTCTATCGAAGCTTGTAAAAAAGAAGGTGGTAAATTTTTAGTGGAAGGAGGTTTATTAAACGGTACTGGTTACGAAAGTGGCTGTTATGTAAAACCATGCATTGCAGAAGCACAAAACCACTATCAAATTGTTCAACATGAAACCTTCGCTCCTATTT
>CAWULX010000079.1:0-6085 GCA_963923775.1 uncultured bacterium | reverse complement strand
ACCAGAAGATGTTACTGTAGCTTTTATTTTAAATGGATTGGCTTTGATATCGTTTAAGTTTTTTTGTAATGCATTTTGTGCCTCTATAGGAAATTGAGCACCTGGTAATGGTGTGAATTCTAATTTACCATTTGAACTACCGTAATGTCCTCCAATCATCCAAAAATCTAAAACAATTTTAGTGGCTAATTGAAATTGCATACCAACATAAACACCCATACTTTGAGATCGTATAGTACCCTCCAATGAAGCAGTTTTATTTTCTATGATTGGTTTTAGTGTAGTAGTTGAAATGGAATTATAAGAATAATTTACTGGGATAGATAAATCAAAGTTGGCAAACCTAGTATAAGGGGCAATATAAAAACCAGACATTTTTTGAATACCTAAATAAAATCTTCCTTCAAAAGTTAATGCAGTATTGCCCACTTGAAATTGATCAAAATCAATAGCATCACTCTTAATAAATTTCTTTGCTAATCCTTTTAATGGCAATGCCGATTTGGGCATGGTTCTATAACTTGCAGACAATGAAACAAAGGGGAGAATATTTTTCTCAAAAGTTAGATTGTAATTCTTTAAGGCGTCTGAAGAAAGATTTGTTTTGAGTATGTGGTCTCCTCCAATTAACTTTTGCGCAGTCGCATCCAGGCTTAGGAATACCAATAAAATAAGTATTAGTTTTCTCATTGTAAATTTTATTTAAATAGGGGTTGGCCTATTTTTGTTTTTTGTATGCTAGATCTGCCACGGTTCTCTTGTCCAAAACAGCTAGGGTGTTATCTCTTACTTCTGTCATCACCTTATTGATGCCACATTTCTTTTCGTTACAATCACTACACTTTTCGTAAAAATTTAAGCTTACACAGGGGAGTAAAGCAATGGGACCTTCGATGGTTCTGAAAATTCCAGATAGTTTTATTTTATGAGGATCAATGGCAAAAAAGTAGCCACCATGTTTTCCCTTTTTACTTTCCAAAAAACCTGCTTTCTTTAATTCAAGTAAGATGTTCTCTAAAAATTTTAAAGGAATATTTTTGTTTGTTGCTATATCCGCAATTAAAATAGGCGCATCCGAATCTTGTTCGGCCATAAAGCTTAGTGCTTGTAATGCGTATTGCGTTTTTTTAGATAACATACATTGAGCTTATAATCCTAATACATCTTTCATGGTAAAGATACCACTTTTTTTATTGGCAAATTCTGCAGCTAACACTGCACCGCTTGCAAAGCCTTTACGGGTATGCGCTGTATGGATTATTTCAATATCATCAATAGTAGAACTATATTTTACTTGGTGTGTACCAGGGGCCGGATCAATTCTTTCAGAGTGAATATGTAATTGATTGGAGTCAGCAGCCTTGTCATTGATCCAATGCTCTTTTCTACCAATATTAGCTATGATTTGTTCGGCTAATGAGATTGCAGTACCACTTGGGGCATCTTTCTTTTCAGTATGATGAATTTCGGTCATACTAACATCATAGTCTGCATAAGGATCCATTAATTTGGCTAAATATTTATTCAATTCAAAAAACAAGTTTACCCCAATACTATAATTACTAGAATAAATTAAACAGCCTTTTTGTTCTTTGCATGCTTTTTCAATCTCGTTCCAATGTTCTAACCATCCAGTTGATCCAGAAACAACAGGAACACCGAAAGCAATACATTTTTTGATATTTTCTAAGGCACTATGGGGCCCTGTAAATTCAATGGCAACATCTGCTTTTTTGATATTTTCTGCGTTAAATTCTTCAGCATTACTTACATCTATCTTTAATACTATTTCATGTCCTTTTTGTAAAGCTATTTCTTCAATCGCTTTGCCCATTTTACCATATCCAATTAAAGCTATTTTCATAAGAAGGATTTATTTAGTGCTATTATTTTTAAAGTGTAATTGAAGAGACAATCCAGCTTGTCTAAATTGTGGCTGATAACTTGGTTGAATTTTTAAGCTTAAGTCATTATTGATATCAAATTCTTTTAAATGTCCAGAAACGGTGGCATCCAAAACATTTAAACCCCATCCAAGTATAAACCACATAATGGAATAGTCTCTATCTTTTCTAAATATATTTCGATAACTCTGCAAACTAGCTAATCCTAAATTTTTTAAAGTTGGATCAATTTTTGATACATCAGAATTGTCTCCATTCGCTTCTTTGAATCTTGCTTCATATGCAAATTTGGCTTTGGAATATAAGTCGGCATTGTATTGGTAGGTTGCTGCCGGGATGGCTAATACGCCATAGACCAAAGGGATTTTCCAATACTGTTTATTATATGCCTGTCCCCAACCAGGTAAAATAGCAGATCGCTGCGTGGCTATTTTAGGTATATGATGTTTTAGGTTTGAAACTTGAGTTGAATCTGAGGCAATAGTATTTTCTTGTCCAAAACTTGCGTTCTGTAGTAGACACAAAAAAAGTATAGAAAAGAAAACTTTCATCTTAGCTGATGCTTAATTGCATTGCTTCTAAAATTTTATTTAAACCATTTAAATCAGCGTATTCCACCGTTATTTTTCCGCTACCATTTTTTTGATGTTGTAAATGTACTTTAGAAGAAAAATGATCGCATAATTTATCTTCTAGTTTCTTGTACACTGGCGACAATTGATTTGAATTTGATTTGGCACTTGCAGATTTGTTTGGAATAACTTGTTTTAATAATGCTTCTGCTTGTCTAACGGTTAAGCCCTTGTCCATTATTTCTTTAAAAACAAACAATTGCTTATCAACTTCTCTTCCAATTAATAATTTAGCCAAGCTAACACTCAATTGACCACTTCTAACTGCAGCTTGAATACTTGGTGGCAATTCCAATAGGCGAATATAATTGGCGATGGTAGATCTGTCCTTGCCCATTCTTTCGGCTACCTGTTCTTGCGTGTAGCTTAATTCATCCATCATGCGTTGATAACTCAATGCAATTTCTATTTCATTTAAATCAACTCTTTGTAAATTTTCAAGTAAGGCAAGTTCTAATAATTCTTTATCGTTTACTTGTCTTATATATGCAGGTACGTCCAATAAACCAGCCAATTTTGCAGCACGAAATCTTCTTTCACCTGCAATTAATTGATATTTTCCATCACTTAAAGCAGAAACAGTTAAGGGCTGAATAATATCATGTAATTTGATAGAGTTAGCTAATTCTTGTAAAGCTTTTTGATCAAAATCTTTTCTTGGATTCTTTGGATTGACAATAATATTTGCCAAAGCAACTCTATTAGTAGCTACTGCTTTTTCAATAGCTGCGGGCTGCACTCTTCCTGCAGGATTTTTATATTCTGCATCCATATTTTGCAATAAGGAACGAAGCCCTTTTCCAATTAAATCTTTATTAGGTGTACTCTTGCTCATAGTTAGTCAATTATACGCTCGGCATTACTCATATTGGTCATGCCATTTTTTTGTAAAATTTCTTTTGCTAGATTCAAATAGTTTACAGTTCCCTTACTATCTGCATCATATAATATGACAGGCTTGCCCACACTTGGCGCTTCACTTAATCTTGTATTTCTGTGAATGATTGTAGAGAAGACCATATCATCAAAATGTTTTCTTACTTCACTTACTACTTGGTTACTCAATCTTAATCTACCATCGTACATTGTCATTAAAATTCCTTCAATCTGTAAATCTGGGTTTAGTCTACTTTGTACAATTTTCACCGTGTTTAATAATTTACCTAATCCTTCTAAAGCAAAAAATTCACATTGAACTGGAACGATAACACTATTAGATGCTACCAAAGCGTTAACTGTAATTAAGCCTAAAGAAGGTAAACAATCAATGATGATAAAATCATATTGATCTTGCACTGGTGCTAATAAGTTCTTTAATACATTTTCTCTATTGGGGAAATTTACTAATTCAATTTCTGCACCTACTAAATCAATATGAGAAGGTATAATATCTAAATGTGGAATCTCGGTTTTTAAAATAATATCTGATAAGGGAGTTTGATTGATCATCCCATCATATAAACTAGTAGTGATATTATGTAAATCAAAACCAACACCGGTAGTACTATTTGCTTGAGGGTCAGCATCTATCAATAAGGTTTTGTATTCTAAAACAGCTAAACTTGCTGCTATATTAATTGCAGATGTGGTTTTGCCAACGCCTCCTTTTTGATTTGCTATACCTATTATTCTTGCCATAAAACTGGAATCCTTAATTTCTGCCAAAAATAAGGTATAAATGGTAACATTTTGGGATTAAATTAGCCCATTCTAGGCCATTTAGGACTAATTTTGAGCTCTTAAATGCAACTATGCGTAACCCAGTTTTTATATTAGTCTTTGTATCCATATTGATACTCATTGATTTTTACATTTTCCACGTATTAAAGACCCTAAGCCAGGGGGCCTCTAGTCAAGTAAAGTCGATTATTTTTGTGGTGTACTGGGCACTTTGTGTGATAAGCATAAGCAGTTTTTTGCTTTTCCCCTTTATTAGTAATCCCTATTTTAGGCAATATATCTTTTCAGTAAGCATTGGTTGGGTACTTACCCAAATAACCATGGTATTGTTCTTTTTAATAGACGATGTTAGAAGGGGCACTTTTTGGACAATTGGTCAAATTAGCTCTGCGGCTGGAGCGCAGTTTTTAAATTCAGAAAAAGGCATTCCAAGGTCTACCTTTTTAAGTTGGTTGGGAGTAGGACTTTCATCTAGTTTATTTTTTTCTTTACTCTATGGATTTGGCAATAAGTATAATTACAAGTTAGTACAACAAAAAATCAAGATCAAAAATTTACCTGTAGCTTTTAAAGGTTTTAAAATTATACACATCAGTGATATCCATAGTGGCAGTTTAAAAGAAAAAGAATCTGTGTTAAAAGGAATTCATCTTATCAACCAACAAAACGCAGATTTGGTATTATTTACGGGAGATTTGGTGAATGATCGTGCCACTGAAATGCATGATTGGATGGATGTGTTTAATCAAATCAAAGCACCACATGGAGTATTTAGTACTTTTGGAAATCACGATTATGGCGATTATGTTCAGTGGGATTCTATTGAAGCTAAACAACAAAATTTAAGAGACTTAGCTAATGTACATGCCCAATTAGGTTGGAGATTATTAATGAATGAAAATGTATCTATTCAAAAAGATAATGAAAGTATAAGATTAGTAGGTATTGAAAATTGGGGTGCCAAAGCAAGATTTCCAAAATATGGTAGAATGGATATTGCCATGCAAGGAGTTGATCCCAATGAAACGATTATTTTATTAAGTCACGATCCTAGTCATTGGGAAGCGCAGGTTCAGAAACAATACCCACAAGTAGATCTCATGCTTTCCGGTCATACACATGGAATGCAATTTGGCTTGGAGAATCCTTATTTCAAATGGAGCCCGGTACAATGGGTATATAAACAATGGGCGGGGGTGTACAAGCAAGCAGATCAACAATTATATGTGAATAGAGGATTTGGATTTTTGGGATATCCGGGCAGGGTAGGTATTATGCCTGAGATCACTTTAATTGAACTTGCTTAGTAACAATTTATTTATTTTTTCGTTATTAGTATTATTAATACCCCCATTATGAAAAACGGTTTCTTTTTAATTTGTTTATTTATTGCAAGCGTGAGTTTTGCTCAAGAACATATCAATCTTGCTATTAAGGTTGGTCAAAATTTTAGTAAAATAGATAATGTAGCAGCTGACAGAACGCAAGCTTCATTTCATATTGGTGCAACAGCAAGTATTAGATTGACAAATATGTTGAGTGTTGCGCCAGAGGTAATTTTGTCTCAAACAAAATTGGAAGCCGATCCAAGTTTAATGGATTTAGTAGGTACAAATAACTTGCAACCCGAAACCTATCATTTAAATTATTTATCGTTCCCGGTATTACTTCAAATTAAACCTACTAGTAGATTTATTCTAGAACTAGGACCACAATACAGTGTGCTAATGAATCAATCCAAAGACGGAAAAGAATTAGCAAATATGGCTTTTAAATCAGGAGAATTTGCTTTTGTTGGAGGGGCAAAAATTCAGTTTTCAGGTATTGCTGCTTATGGCAGGTATGTTGCTGGAATGCAAGATATAAATG
>CAWULX010000078.1:0-6097 GCA_963923775.1 uncultured bacterium | reverse complement strand
AATCCTATTCTTTGTGCAATTTCTTTTCCTTCTAAAAAACTATTGGCTACCTGACTTGGTGCAACTTGCATTCCAATCTTCACCATCAATTGTCTGAATTTCTCTCTATCTTCTGCTGTATCAATCGCTGCAACATCCACACCAATCATTCTACAGTTATATTGTTTCCATAATCCTATCTCATCTGCTTCCTTACATAAGTTCAATGCAGTTTGTCCTCCCATGGTTGGTAACACTGCATCAATTTGATTTTCTTGTAAAATTTGCTCCAAGCTCTCAATGGTCAATGGTAATAAATACACTTTATCTGCCATCATCGGATCGGTCATAATAGTCGCTGGATTGCTATTAATTAAGATCACTTTAATTCCTTCTTCTCTTAAAGATCGAGCGGCTTGTGAACCAGAATAATCAAACTCACAGGCTTGTCCAATAATGATGGGTCCAGAACCTACAATTAATACGGATTTGATGGATGTGTCTCTAGGCATGGTACAAAAATATAAATTGCGCAAATCTAAGAAAAAATAAGCATACATTTACCAGAATTCAAGCATTATGGCAGTTATAAAAGAAGGGTCTAAAGCTCCTGCATTTAAAGGGGTGGACCAAAATGGAAAAAATGTGGCTTTGGCCGATTTTAAGGGTCAAAAACTGGTTTTATACTTCTACCCAAAAGACGATACCCCGGGTTGTACGGCTCAGGCCTGTAATTTGAGGGATAATTATAAGAAATTACTGAAAAAAGGCATTGCTATCCTAGGGGTGAGCGTGGATTCGGTAGCTTCTCATGGCAAATTCATTGCCAAATACGAACTACCGTTCTCTTTGATCGCCGACGAAGACAAGAAAATTGTTGACAAATACAATCTTTGGGGACAAAAGAAATTTATGGGCAAAACCTATATGGGTACTACCCGTACTACTTTCTTGATTGACGAAGCGGGTATAGTGCAACATATTATTGAGAAGCCTGACACGAAGGCGCACACAGAAGAGATTTTGGAGATTAGTGGATGGTAGATGGTAGCTTAAGAAGCGATGCTATAAGTGATCCAACTTAATACATAAGCCAAACCTGTCATCATAAAAAATTGTACAACCGGCCATTTCCATGTGCCGGTTTCTCTTTTTACAATGGCAAGTGTACTCATACATTGCATAGCCAATACATAAAATATCATGAGTGATAATGCTGCAGCCAAACTATACACTGGTGTACCATCTGGTCTTACAGCTGCCTGTAACTTTTCTCTTAAACTTGTATTGTCATCTTCTTCCACACTATATAAAGTAGCCATGGTTCCTACAAATACTTCTCTTGCTGCAAAAGAAGTTACTAAGGCGATACCCATTTTCCAATCATAGCCTAAGGGTGCAATTACTGGTTCTATTTTTTGTCCTAAAATACCTGCATAGGAATTGGCTAACTTATCTGTATGATATTGCTTTTCTAAAACAGCTGTATTGCTTGGATTAGCTTGCACTGCGGCTTCATAATTTTTTTGTAGCGTATCCATTTTTTGAGATGGCCCATAGCTACTTAAAAACCATAAAGCAATACTGATAATCATGATCACTTTTCCCGCATCCGTTACAAATATTTTTGCTTTTTGCAACATGGTTATTCCAATATTACCCCATCTTGGTGCACGATATACAGGTAGTTCTAATATAAAATAACTCTTCTCTTTTATTTTGATAAACAATCTTAAAACAAAACTTGCAAGCAAGGCCATCACTATTCCTAATAAGTATAATCCCATCATCACTAGTCCTTGCAAACTTAAAAATCCAAAGTACATTTTTTCATCTATTACTAGAGATATTAAAATAGTGTACACAGGCAATCTTGCACTACAACTCATGAAGGGTGTTACGAGTATGGTTAAGAGTCTTTCTTTTTTATTTTCAATATTTCTGGCGCTCATGATAGCAGGCACAGCGCAAGCAAATCCACTGATCATAGGCATTACACTCTTTCCATTCAATCCCACTTTACGCATTAACTTATCACTTAAAAAACTTATGCGCGCCATATAACCTGTGTCTTCTAGTAAAGTAATAATACCAAACAAGATCATAATCTGCGGAACAAATACTACGATACCACCTAATCCTGCAACAATACCATTCACCAATAAATCCTGCCACCATGCAGCTGGCAAAACTGTATTTAAATAAGTGGTGATATTGGTAAAAATCCATTCTATACCATCCATTGGAAATTTTGCCATCCAGAATACCGATTGAAACAATAAGAACAATACTGCTAATAAAATAAAATAACCACCAACTCGATGTAAGAATATATTATCTAATCGGTCTGTTCTTTTTTTCTTAGCAGTAGGATCTGGCTCCGTTACACGACGCTTCATAATTTGTTGTATGCGCGTAAACCTTTGTAAAATTTCTTCTGCCTGTGTTTTGGTGTGATTGAAGTTGTGTTTGATCTCTATGTTTTCAATAGTCTCTTGCATGTCTGCATCTAATGGAAATGCTTCATGATGCATTAAATAATGCAATGCTGCATAATCACTATGTGTAGGATATAATGTTTTAAAATCATCAATCGCGTTAGCAGCTAAATTTTTATTGTCTATAAAACTTTCTTGTGATCTAGATCTTGGTGTTTCAATAATTTCTTTGATTACTTCTTTTAAAGTGCTTAATCCTTTATGCTTTCTTGCATCTACCGCTACTACTGGTATGCCTAAATCTTCTTGTAATCCTGCAGCATCTATTTTAATTCCTTTCTTGGCTGCCAAATCGTTCATGGTTAATGCCAATACCACTGGAATTTTTAAATCAATGATTTGAGAACAAAACAATAAATTTCTTTTTAAGTTACTAGCATCAGCCACTAGTAAAATAACATCTGTTTTTACTTGCTCATCCACTCCCATCAATACTTTATAGGCTACCCATTCGTCTTCTCTTTTGGGATAGAAACTATATGTGCCAGGAAGATCAATTAAGGTTGTGTCGTAAGGTCCGATAGCAAGGTCTCCGGTTTTTTTATCTACAGTAACGCCTGGAAAATTACCTACTTTTTGGTGCAAGCCTGTTAATGCGTTAAAAAGGGAACTTTTTCCGCTGTTTGGATTTCCCACAAGTGCAATATGAATACCGGCTTTCATTGGTTGGCAAAGCTACCTTTTAAGTTTATGCGTTACTTACGAAATTAGAAATTGAAAAGCTGTAATTTTGTGATATAAATCAGTCATTATGAGAGTTTCAGTGTTAGCGATGGTCCTGTTTTTGCCCTTCTTAGTAGGTGCTCAAAAAGTGAAAAAAGCAGACAAAGCATTAATCAAAAATTTACAAGAACATATTCAATATTTAGCGAGTGATGCATTGGAGGGAAGAAGAGCTGGCTCGGTAGGAGAAGAATTAGCAGTGGACTATATAGTTAGAAACTATCAAAAACTTGGGTTGAATCCTGCAGGAGAGAATGGCTATGTTCAATCTTTTCCTATTGACGAGGGTAAGAAATGGGCAAGCAATGCTTTTTTAGAAATCAATAATCAAGTACCTGTTATTAATAAAGATTTTTTTCCTTTATCCAATAGTGCGACTGGTGCTTTTCAATCTGATGCTGCCATTGTATTAAATGAAGCCAAACAAGTTTGGTTCAAAGATTTAGGTGAAGTATTAGAAGACAATAAAACCAATCCGCATTTTGATTTAACCGATTGGTTGTATAAAACCACTACAGACATTAAAGCTAAAGGGGCTACTGCTTTGTTTTTATTTAACAATAGTTCTTTAGTAGATAATATTCAATTTAATAAATATGATACTGCTAAAACATTAGACCTGCCTGTTGTGTATTTTACCAAAGAAGGTTTTGCCAATTTCTTTAAAGATGAAACAGGCACTTACGAAGTGGAAGCGAATATTCAATTTGATCATCCTACAAGAACCGCTCACAATGTGGTGGCCTTTATTAATAACAATGCAGCTACTACTGTTGTTTTGGGTGCACACTTGGATCACTTAGGATATAATGAAGACAAACATGGTTTGGATTTAAACAACGACATTCATAACGGTGCTGATGACAACGCCAGTGGTACTGCGGCTTTGATGGAATTGGCCAAAGGACTTGCAAAAAAATCTCCTAAGAATAATAACTATTTAATTATTCATTTCTCTGGGGAAGAATTGGGTTTATTAGGTAGTAAATATTGGTTAGATCATCCTACCATGCAAGCCAATTTTAATTATATGATTAATATGGACATGGTGGGAAGATATGATACTGCGCGTAAATTAACCGTAGGTGGTTATGGTACTTCTGCGAATTGGGCTAGTATTTTAAAAAATGTTTCTACCGATTTAATTACACATTATGATAGTGCTGGTACTGGTCCAAGTGATCATGCTAGTTTTTATAGAAAAGACATGCCTGTATTATTTATGTTTACTGGAAGTCATGCTGATTATCATAAATCTACTGACGACGCGGATAAAATTAATTATGTTGGTGAAGCAGCTATAGTGCGTTATTTACAAGATATTGTTAACGCTGCAGACGGTTTGGGTAAGTTTGATTTCTTGAAAACCAGAGAGCAATCTATGGGTAAAAGTACTAAGTTTTCTGTAAGCTTGGGAGTGATGCCTGACTACGCATTTACAGGTACGGGTGTTAGAATTGAAGGAGCTAGTGCAGGCAAACTAGGAGAGAAGCTTGGTTTAAAACAAGGAGATATTTTATTACAAGTGGGCGACTTTAAATTAATCGATGTGATGAGCTATATGCAAGCCTTGGGTAAATTTAAAAAAGGGGATAAGACTACTTTAGTCATTAAAAGAGATAAAGAAGAATTAAAATTTGATATTCAATTTTAATAGTTTTGAATAAATAATTATCAATGGGTGCAAAACTAATTTTAGATCAGGATGCCATTAATGAAAGCGACTTCGAAGGATCGCGCATTTTAGGTATTACTGCGCCTATTAAAAATTATCAGTTTTGTATTTTACTCAATCAAATTATGGGTTTTGAATTTAGGTTTAATCCCAATCACGAAATTGCTTTAAAGAGAAAAAATAGAACTTATTATTTCTCTATGTATGAAGCTACAGAGCCTTCTACCAGCATTCAGCACTTTGTGTATCATAACCAATTTGATGGAGAATATTTATTACCAGAATTAAAACATATGGATTTTATCTGGTGGATAAGAGGTGAGTGGATTGAAGACGAAAAAGTAAATGACATCTTACAAACCATTCGCACTATTAAGGGCGTGCAATTAGTAGCAGAGTTAACGCCTGATCAAATTAAAAACAAGGGGCACCTTATTTTTGAATAGTTATTCTTTTTTCTTGATTTGTTGTACAATATCCAATAGGTTCCACAGATTCAATTCCAGCTTCTTTTAAAATAGATTGTACCTCTTTAATTGCATCAGGCGCAACAGCAATCAATAATCCACCATTGGTTTGTGGATCGGGTAATAATTGAAAAGCCTCCATTACATTCACTCCAGTTTCAAATTTCACTTCTTTACTATATGCGTTCCAATTTCTTGAAGTGGCGTCTGGTATTGCTTTTTGTGCAATATAGGTTCTCGCTTCTTCTAATATTGGGATTTTTTCATAGTTGATACAAGCTTGCAATTCACTTCCTTCCATCATTTCATGTAAATGCCCCAATAATCCAAATCCAGTGACATCTGTCATTGCATGTACCCCTTCTATTTTTCCTAATTGCTCCCCAACTTTATTGATGGTAGTTAATTGATTAAGAAGTTTAGATAAATCTTGTTCACTAATTAATTCTTTTTTTTGTGCAGTAGCTAAAATACCTACACCAATTGGTTTAGTTAACAACAAGAGATCTCCTTCTTTTGCTGTATCATTTCTTTTTAAGTTTTGAATAGTAACAATACCATTTACTACTAATCCAAAAATGGGATCCTGACTTTCAATACTATGACCGCCTGCAATAACAATACCAGCTTTAGCACAGGTTTTGCGTGCACCCTCCATTACTTGTGTCGCAACAGTTGCAGGAAGTGTTCCTAATGGCCAGCCTAAAACGGCTAATGCAAAAATGGGTTTCCCTCCCATCGCATATACATCACTA
>CAWULX010000077.1:0-6098 GCA_963923775.1 uncultured bacterium | reverse complement strand
CTTTGAGCCTAAGGTCCAATATGAGATTCAAATAACCCCGAAAATGAGCTTTGGTACAGGTCATCATGCCACTACTTTTTCAGTAATGCAATTAATGGAGAACCTGGACTTTACTCAAAAATCGGTCTATGATTTTGGTACTGGGACAGGTATTTTAGCTATTCTAGCCGAAAAATTGGGTGCCAAAGAAGTGCTTGCTGTAGACAATGACCCCTGGTGTATAGAGAACTCAGAGGAGAATATCCTTGCCAATAGATGTTCCAAGATTACTATTCGACAGGTAAATTCAGCTATTCAACCCAGGGTTTTTGATATAATTATAGCCAATGTAAATAGACATATTATTGAAGCGAATATGGAGGAGTTGAGTCAAGTGTCTAATTCTAATTCAACTTTAGTTTTAAGTGGTTTATTAATTGAAGACCAAGAAGATATAATAAAATTAGCTTCTCGAAATAATTGGCAATTTAAGCAAGCGCAGCCTTTAAATGGATGGGTAAGTTTGTTATTTAATAAGGTATAGCTAAACGCCATATTGGGGTATTTATACTGTATATTTGTCCACCCCAAAGAATGATTATGACGGAAGTATTGTTAACTATATTGGCATATTTAATTGGATCTATCCCTACATCTATATGGGTGAGTAAGACCAAATTTGGCATTGATATCAGAGATTATGGTAGTGGCAATGCTGGGGCTACCAATACCTATCGAGTTTTAGGTGCTAAATGGGGTACTTTCGTAATGGTTATTGATGTTATCAAAGGTGCCATTGCCACTTCTTTATGGGTGAGTCTTCCTTATTATTATACCAACGAGTTGCATCGAACCAATTTTATGATTGTGTTGGGGTTGGTTGCTGTTTTTGGGCATATTTATCCTATTTGGGCTGGATTTAGAGGGGGGAAAGGTGTGGCGACTTTACTGGGTATGGCATTAGCCATCCAACCTGCTGTTGCTTTATTATGTATTGTTGTCTTTCTAATTACCCTTGTTGCTACTCGTTTTGTATCCGTTAGTTCTATGTTGGCAGGTATTGCATTCATGATATTGATCCTATTTATCTACCACGAGAAAGAAACTTCTTATAGGCTATTTGCAATTATTGTGGCTATTATGGTAGTTTTTACCCACCGCAACAACATTAAGAGATTATTAAAGGGTAATGAGAACAAGGTTCCCTTGTTTAAAAAGAAGGAAAAAACAGAAGAAAAATAAAATATTGGTTATCAATATTTTATAGAGTTTATGCAATAAAAAATGTGGATAATCGCACATTTTTCGTAATTTCGCCTTCCTCATAAATCCTACATTTTATATGTCTAGTAATTTGAATATTTTAGAAAAGTTGCAATTAAAGGATGAGAAAAATTTATTGATTCAAGGTTTACCTTCTTCAGTAGAAAAGCAATTTGCCAAATTATCTTACAATAAGAATTTAACCCCATTATTAAAAGCTAGAAAAGTTGACTTTGCTTTAATTTTTGCAATCAACCAATTACAGTTGAATAATATTTTAAAGGAAGTATTTTCTGCTTTACATCCTGCTTGTAAATTATGGATTGCTTATCCAAAACCAACTTCCAAGATTGTATCTGATTTAAACAGAGATGCAAGTTGGGAAATTTTATCTGATAACGAATATGAAGCTATTAGACAAGTTACATTGGATCATGTATGGACAGCAATGCGTTTTACTAAATTAGACCAGATTCCTAATAAAGAAAGATCATTTGCAGAGTTTAAAGTGTCCAATATTAAAGTGGACGATTTTGAAAAGCGTTTAATTGCTTTACCGATTGAATTAGATAAAATGTTTTCTCATAATGAAGAAGCAAGAGAATTCTTTACTTCTCTTTCTATCATCAATCAAAAGGAATACTTAAGTTGGATTCAAGGTGCAAAAAAAGAAGAAACCAAGCAAAAGCGTTTGGAAGCCACTTTGGAAAAGTTGATGGCAGGGAAGAATAATCCCTCAGAAAAATAAACATTTTTGATGTGTTAGTAAATACCAAAATGAGTCTCAGAAGAGACTCATTTTTTTTAAATTACTTTATGATAACGGTACCAATGATCTTGGTAAGTTCTCTCTCTACTTCTTTTAAGTGTTTGTGTATTTGTAGTAAAAGCATTTGATCGTCTTCTTTGGCATGCTCCATATCTGTTTGATTTTGGGCAATCATTTTCTTCACCTTTCTTAATTTAAAATAGAGTAAGCTGGCTTCCACATCGTGCATGAAACTTTTCTCTTCTACTTGACGTACAATACCTAATTTTTCATTCCATCTTTGACTTAGTTCGTGCTCTGGTGCAAATAGTGTAACTACCCAATTGCGCACTTTCTCGTCTTCATGATATTGTAATGTTTTGCTATCTGGCGATTTGCCCTCTCTGAACCAAGTTTTATAAGCATCCATTAATTGAATCATTTCTGAATTCTCTAAAGGAAATGCTTCAATTTCTTCCCAAATCCACTCTGCTATTGACTTTCCTTCGGCATTCTTTTCATTGCCATATTCAATTAAGACCCGAACTAAATTCTTTTCGTGCACTAAATCTTTATCGGTGAAAATATCAATATTTTCTTCCGTGCTAGTTTCATTGTTCAAGCTAGGCATTAAAATGGCAGCTTCGTCAAATGCCATTTTCTTTTCCTCTTTAACAATCTTGTCTCTCTTGAACTTATTGACCAATTGAGTTAATCCAGTTTCGTCAATCTTTAATAGGGAAGAACACTTTAAAATGTATTCTTGCAGTTTTGTAAAATCTTCAGCCTTATTAATTTTACTTAAAGTCTCTGCAATTTGGTTTACTAATAAATTCTTTTTATTTAAATCTGATCCAACATCTTTTAATTGTACTTCTAATTGGAATAAAACAAAATCCTTTTTATTGTTTTGTACAAATTCATTGAAAGCTTCAGATCCAACTTTGTTGACATAACTATCAGGATCCTCCTTATCTGGAATCAATACTAATTGAACGTTCAGGCCTTCTTCCAAAGCCATGTCCAATCCTCTCAATGCTGCTTTTACACCAGCACTATCTCCATCATAAATAATGGTAAGGTTCTGTGTATATTTTTTAATTAATCTTAATTGGTCAATGGTCAAGGAAGTGCCACCACTTGCAACTACATTTTCAATACCAGCTTGGTGTAAACTAACTACATCGGTATAACCTTCCACCAATAAGCATTCATTCTTTTTATCAATGGCCGTTCTTGCAAAATAAGATCCGTATAAGATTTTACTTTTAATGTAAATATCATTCTCAGGGGTATTGATATACTTTGGAGATTTATCGTTCTTGGCAATTTGTCTTGCACCAAAACCAATGATTTTCCCAGTGGTATTATGAATTGGGAAAATAATTCTATCTCTATAATTATCCTGCCATTCTCCATTTCGCTCAACTACCAATCCTGTTTTTGCAAACAACTCTGGATTAAACTGATTTTGTATTAAAGCTTTTGCTAATCCATCTCTGTCAAAAGGGTTATATCCAATCTTGAATTTCTCTACTGTTGGTTTTAAGAAACCTCTATGTTGCATATAGCTTTGTGCAATAGTAGCACCTGCTTCTGTTTCCCAATATTGTTTTTGAAACCAATCCATGGCAAAAGAGTTTATAGCGTATAAACTATCTGCCACTTGCTGGGCCATTTTTTGTGCAGGACTGGTCTCTGTTTCTTCAATCTCTATATTATATCTTGCGGCTAGCCATCTAAGGGCTTCTACATAACTATACTTTTCATGTTCCATCAAAAAAGTGATGGTATTACCACTTTTACCACATCCAAAGCATTTATAGATTTCCTTAGCAGGAGAAACCGTGAAAGAGGGAGTCTTTTCGTTATGGAAGGGGCAATTGCCCAAATAATTGGTACCTCTCTTCTTTAATTTAACAAATTCACCTACCACATCGATAATATCAATGCGGCTTGTAATTTGTTGTATGGTCTGAGGGGTAATCATGGTTGGCGAAAATAACTAATCTTCTGATTCTGGGAGGGAAAATTCCATATCATCACTATCCAATAGTTCGCGCTCTATTTCCTCCATTTGGACAATATCCCAGGCTTCGGACTCAGTAGGGGTAGTATTCATAACTTCTCCCCAGTTGGACAAATCCAACTGCTTATTTAGGCTATCTGACAGACAGCAAATGACAAAACTGGCATTATTGTCATAAAATTGCTCCTGTGACTGGGCTAATTGCTCCAGAATAGCTGGTTCCCAAGACTGTACTTTTTCTAGGTTCAATACCAGGTTTTTAGGGCTTTTTGCCAGAATTTCTTCTGTAATTTTAGCCAATTCTGGCACGAGATTTGAACTAAGGGTAGTATCAAGTATTTTGATAACGGTAAATTTCTCCTTGGGTTCAGTTTGGTATTGCATAGTGGTTTAATAAATGGTTAATAACTAAGGCAGTAAGACATACTTTAGGTTAAAAATATTCGTTTATATTGTATCAAGCAGTAATTATTTTTATGGATAATAATTTTTCAACACAAGTTAAGGAAATCATTTCTTATAGTCGTGAAGAGGCCTTAAGATTAGGCAACGATTTTATAGGAGCCGAGCATTTAATGCTTGGATTGATTAGAGACCAAGAAAATACAGCGATCATTGTATTGAAACGCTTGAATGTGAATTTGAGTGAATTGAGAAAAGAAATCGAATTAGCTGTTAAGGATAAGTCAGGTAAAAATATTGCCAATATCAATAGTTTGCCTTTAACCAAGCAGGCAGAAAAAGTAATTCGTGTAACTGTTTTGGAGGCAAAGGCTTTGAAAAGCCCTATGGTAGAGACAGAACATTTATTATTGAGCATCTTAAAGAACAAAGAAAATATTGCTACTCAAATATTAAATCAATTTGATGTTGATTATGATTTGTTCAGAAACGAATTAGGAATGGTAGGAGCTGAGCCTTCTTCTCCTAAAAATCCGAGTGCAGAATTTTCTGATGAACCAGATGATGAATTTGAAGACGAAAAAAGAGGTGGTGGATTTGGAACAGGTGCTAAAGCAAAAACAAATACAGCCAATAAATCTAAAACACCAGTGCTAGATAATTTTGGTAGAGATATTACGAAGTTGGCAGAGCAGGATGCCTTGGATCCAATTGTAGGTAGAGAGGCAGAGATTGAACGTGTAAGTCAAATTTTAAGTAGAAGAAAAAAGAATAACCCCATTTTAATTGGTGAACCTGGAGTGGGTAAGACTGCTATTGTAGAAGGTTTGGCTTTGAGAATTGTTCAAAGAAAAGTAAGCAGGGTTTTATTTGATAAAAGAGTCATTTCTTTGGATTTAGCAGCATTGGTGGCCGGTACAAAGTATCGTGGTCAGTTTGAAGAAAGAATGAAAGCCATCATGAATGAATTAGAGAAAAACAGAGATGTAATCTTATTCATTGACGAAATTCATACTATTGTAGGTGCTGGTGGAGCAAGTGGCTCATTGGATGCATCTAATATCTTTAAGCCAGCATTGGCTAGAGGTGAATTGCAATGTATTGGTGCTTCAACATTAGATGAGTATAGAATGCATATTGAAAAAGATGGTGCATTAGATCGTCGTTTCCAAAAAGTAATTATCGAGCCGCCAAGTGTAGAAGATACTATTACTATTTTGAACAATATCAAGTCTAAATATGAAGATTATCATAGTGTAACTTATGATCAAGAAGCGATTGAAGCTTGTGTGAAATTAAGTGATCGCTATATGACAGATAGATTATTGCCAGATAAAGCGATTGATGTATTGGATGAAGTAGGTGCTAGAGTGCATTTAAAAAACATAAGTGTTCCGCAAGATATCGTTGAATTAGAAAAGCAAATCGAAGATGTTAAGATAGAGAAGAATAAAGTGGTGAAGAGTCAAAGATTTGAAGAAGCTGCTAGTTTAAGAGATACGGAAAAAAAATTAGGTGAGGCTTTAGAAAAAGCAAAATTAGCATGGGAAGAAGATAGCAAGAATGCAAGATTCCCTATTAATGAAGAAAATATCGCAGAAGTTATTAGCATGATGACGGGAATTCCTGTGAAGCGTATGGTGGAAGCAGAGAATACGAAGTTGAGAAAGATGGCAG
>CAWULX010000076.1:0-6211 GCA_963923775.1 uncultured bacterium | reverse complement strand
AATGTATTTGTGCATTTATATGGCAAATTACAAACCAAGCCGGGTCGCAAAATGGGACATGTAACAATTATTAGTAAAGACTATTTAGATCTAACACATAAAGCCAATAAAATTAAACATACTTTAAAAGTAATTGCTTAATTAGTACTCATTGCTTTCATTACAGTTGGAATCACTTTCTTTTTTTGTTGCAAATTCTTAGTGTAGCCAATACCTATGATACTTTTCAATTGAAGCCCTGGAGATTTTTTAAGTGGGCCAAAGATGCGAATCTTATCATCATAGATTAAATCTAAATTATACGTAGCAGATAAATTCTTCAAAATTTTAAACGTAAACATATTGGTCATGTACAAATTAATATTCTCTGGTTTATTATAATAGTTAGAGAAGAAATCTGCACGACCTCTATAATTAATATTTGGAGCAATTGTATTATTATAATTTATAGTAACAAATAAACCAGTCTCTCTATTCATCTTTTGTCCAGGCTGTACACCATATTTCCCCAAAGCAGAAAGTTTTTCATTCAAGACCAATGTTGTTCTTGAAGTAACTGGAGAAAAGAAAATAGATAAAGTATTGTCAGGTTTATAATCCAAACCGGCAGAAAGAATAATATAAGCAGGAGATAAAAAACTTGAAGTAAAAACCGGTGTAGCACCAAAACTATACCCATCAAAAAATTGAGAACGGAAATTGAATAAACCTGAAACATACCACACACCAGTGGTATCAATTTTATACCCATACTTGCTTAAATAATCAAGCCTATCGTCATTTTTTCTACCACCCAAAGAAGTGGATTGCACAAATCCTAAATTAACATCCAAATTATTGTCCCAACCATGTCTATCTTTCTTGAAAAAAGTATAGTAGTTAAAATAACTATTAATAGCCATATTAAAATTATCACCCCCGGCTGCCCAATTGCTTAATGAACTCTGTGAAAGGTTAAAATTGTACATACCTCCTTGTTTCCAATTCCAAGTTGAGGTATCTGCATCTTTTTTAATGCTTCTAGAGGTTTCTGAACGTAATTTGAGTAAGGTTAAATCTTGGGAAAATAAGCTACCACAACCAAAAATGAACAGCACCAACAAGGGGGATCTACGCATCATTGCTATTTTTTACAAAGATATTCTAGAAAGCGCTTAATTAAGGCTGACAAGTTGACATATTATTGAATTTTACGTTAAATTTGCAGCTCAAACCGCATATTGAATGGAACTATACGCTACTGGAGCAAGAGTGCATGATGAAAATAGACAAGGCGAAGCATTTTTATCTGTAAGAAAAGACAGAAAATTTGATCAATTTTTTTATGTCGAAAGCTATGGATGTGCGATGAATTTTGCAGACAGTGAAGTGGTTGCATCTATTTTAGAAGAAAATGGCTATGGAAGTACAAGAGATGTAGAAGCAGCTGATTTAATCTTAGTGAATACATGTTCGGTAAGAGAAAAGGCCGAACAAACTGTAAGAAAGCGCTTAACCGAATTCAAGAAATTGAAAAAAGCCAAACCAGGTTTATTGGTGGGTATTTTAGGTTGTATGGCTGAAAGATTAAAATCAAAATTATTAGAAGAAGAAAGATTGGTAGACATAGTGGTAGGTCCAGATGCTTACAGAACCCTACCCGACTTAATCAAAGAAGCCGGCACTGGTCAAAAAGCAGTCAATGTTATTTTAAGTAGGGACGAAACCTATGGAGATATTGCCCCTGTTAGATTAGGAGGCAATGGCATTTGTGGATTTGTTTCCATAATGCGTGGATGTAATAATATGTGTAGTTTTTGCGTAGTTCCATTTACAAGAGGTCGTGAAAGAAGCAGAGACGCCTATAGTATTATCGCAGAAGCAAGAGACTTATTTGAAAGCGGATATAGAGAAGTGACTTTGTTGGGACAAAACGTAGATAGTTACTATTGGAACAATCCTGAAACCAATGACTCTGTAACTTTTGCCGCACTTTTGGCTTCCGTAGCTGAAATACATCCAAGCTTAAGAGTAAGATTTAGTACTTCACATCCAAAAGATATCACTGACGAAGTATTGTTCACAATGGCTAAGTACCATAATATTTGCAATTACATTCATTTACCTGTACAAAGTGGAAGTTCTAGAATCTTGCAATTAATGAACCGAACTTATACAAGAGAATGGTATTTAGCTAAAGTAGCACGCATAAGAGAACTCATTCCAGATTGTGGTATCTCATCTGATATAATTGCAGGATTTTGTACAGAAACTGAAGAAGATCATCAAGAAACATTAAGCTTAATGGATATTGCACAATATGATTTAAGTTATATGTATTTCTATTCTGAAAGACCAGGTACATTGGCTGCAAAAAGATATGAAGATGATATACCAGAAGAAGTAAAGAAAAGAAGATTACAAGAAATAGTGGACAAACAATGGATCTTATCAAACGAAAGTAACAAAAGAGATGTAGGAAAAACATTTGAAGTATTGATAGAAGGTGAAAGTAAAAAAAGCAATCAAGATTGGATGGGTAGAAATAGTCAAGGCAAAGTAGTCGTGTTTCCTAAAGAACAGAACAATTTACAAAAAGGTGATTACGCCATGGTAACGGTAACTCATTTTACAAAAGGAACTTTAATTGGTGCATTAAAAAAATAAAGATTATGGATTTACAAGCATTAAAAAACAGGTTTAGTATTATTGGTAATACACCTTCGCTAAATCATGCTTTAAATACAGCCGAGCAAGTTGCAGCAACAGATTTAACTGTTCTAATTGTGGGAGAATCTGGTGTGGGTAAAGAAGTATTCTCTCAAATTATACACAGCCTTTCTGCAAGAAAACACAATCCTTTTATTGCAGTTAACTGTGGTGCAATTCCAGAAGGCACTATCGATTCTGAATTGTTTGGTCACGAGAAAGGGTCTTTTACTGGGGCAGTAGATAGTAGAAAGGGCTACTTTGAAACAGTAAATGGCGGAACCATTTTCTTAGATGAAATTGGAGAAATGCCATTGGGTACTCAGGCAAGATTACTTCGTGTTTTAGAAACAGGGGAATTTATAAGAGTGGGTTCTTCTAAAGTTCAAAAAACAGATGTAAGAGTTATTGCAGCCACCAACAGAGAGTTATTGGAGTTTACACAAAAAGGTAAGTTCAGAGAAGACTTGTATTATAGATTAAACACTGTACCTATTCGTGTACCTAGTTTAAGAGATAGAAAAGAAGATATTCCTTTATTGTTTAGAAAATTTGTTGTTGACTTTGCAGAGAAATACAAGACTAAACCAATTTTTTTAGACGAAGCTGCTAGACATTTATTAACTACTTATTCTTGGCCAGGCAATGTGCGTGAATTAAAAAATATGGCTGAACAAATCTCCGTATTAAGTAAGTCCGATCACATAGATGCGGAAGCATTAGCAGCATTCTTACCAAAACCACAGGATCAAAATAGATCCCTCATTACAGGGGCGACTCCTGTAGGTGAATTTGCTAATGAAAGAGAAATCTTATACAAACTTTTCTTTGACATGAAGAAAGATGTAAATGAATTAAAGAAAATGTTTTTTGAAATTTTACAAAATCCCCATTTGGCACAACAAGGACAAAACTTCTCCAGAGAAGCCATATTAAATGATTTAAAAGAAGATTTGGATACTGCAACCATGCAAAACAATAGTTTGCCTGTACCTGTGCCAGTTATTCAAAACCAGCCTGTTATTTTAGATAATGAAATTCCCTCGCATTATGAAATTGACGAATCTTTGAACATTATGGATAAAGAAAAAGAGTTAATTTTAAAAGCATTAAAAAAGCATAAAGGAAGGAGGAAAGATGCTTCAACCGATTTAGGAATAAGCGAAAGAACCTTGTATAGAAAAATTAAAGAATACGACATTGAAGAATAATATATTTATAAAAAGTTGGTCAGCAGTTTTTTTAGTAACTACCCTACTTTATAGCTGTGGCATATATAGCTTCAAAGACGCTGTCATTCCAGATAATGTAAAGACCATTAAAATTGGTTTTATTGAAAACAAGGCTAGATATGTAAATCCTCAGCTTGCCCCTTTATTGACAGATAAAATTCAACAAAAAATTATTAGTCAAACAAAACTTACAAGAACAAATAGCGACGACGCCCATTATCAAATTTTTGCAACCATCACCAATTACGATCCAACACAGACTGTGGGTGTGAGTGAAAAACAAGCAAGCACTAATAGATTGACCGTAACAGTACATGTTCTTTTAAAGAAAACATTAGATAATAAAGAGCAGGAATTTGACGTAAGTAGAAATTTTGATTTTTCAGCAAATTTGAGTTTAAGTCAAGCCGAAGCACAATTAATGGAAGATATTGTACGTAATATTAGTGATGATATATTTAATCAAATTTTTTCAAATTGGTAATAAATATGAAGGAAGAAGCATTGCAAAACTTGCTAACACAATGGACAGGCGCAACCAATTTTGAATCGGTTGAAACCAGTGTGTTAGAAAAGATCAATCAAGAATATCCATATAGTCCGAGTAGCAACTTATTACTTACTAAAAAATATCAATTTGATAAATCCCCTCTTTTTGAGGCTCAGCTTCTAAAAACTACTCATTTCTTTCCATCTGCATTACATTTAAATCAATGGATTCAAACCCAGGTTTCGGAAGTGGCCCAACAAGCCCCTGATAAATTGAGCAATTTACTCTCTGAGCAATTAGCCCAATTCCAAGAACCCGTTAAGGAAGAAAAATTAAGTTTTGAACACGAAGAACATCCCACTCTTCAAAAAGACTATTTTGCTGCCCAGGGCATTGAAATAGACCTTAGCAGAGTTCCTCAGGATAAGTTCACCAAGCAACTTAGAAGCTTCACAGCATGGCTTAAAGTGCTAAAACATGCTGATTTAGAGCAAAATACCTCTGAAACAGTGGAAGAACAAGAAAAATTGATCTCTGCCATTGCCGAAAAAGCCAATAAAGCAGAGGACGTCATTACTGAGTCTATGGCCGAAATATGGGCTAAACAGGGTAACAAACGCAAGGCAATTGACACTTATTCTAAATTAAGTTTTATTTTTCCTGAAAAATCCGTTTATTTTGCGTCTCGTATAGAACAATTAAAACAAAAGAAATAATGATTACTTTATTTATCATATTGATTATTGCAGCATGTATTGGTTTAGGTTTTATGGTTTTAATCCAAAACCCTAAAGGTGGAGGCTTAAATGCAAATGTGGGTGGCTTAACCAACAATTTCATGGGTGTAAAGCAAACTACCGATGTATTAGAAAAAGGTACATGGATTTTTGCTACTGTTATTGCTCTTTTGGCAATGACTTCCACTATGTTCCTTAAAGGTGGTACTACTAGTTCTGAAAAAGGCATTTTAGACAAAGTGAATACTTCAACAACTACAACTCCAGCTCAAACTGCTCCAGTTGCCCCAGCTCCAGTAGATTCATCAAAGAAATAAGTCAATTCTTAATAAATTTTTAGCTTAAAGCTATTTGTCCCCACCCCTCAAAAGGTGGGGATTTTTATTGTATTTTAGATCTGATGAAAAAGCTAATTTATTTATTGCTATTTATTGTTGCTGCTTATTTCTTGTATATCACTTTGGTAAAAAGTACCCATTTTAGTGGCGAGAAAGAACATTTTGAATATACAGGCCAAGGATTAGATCCTTTAGCAGATACACTTGTATCCAAAAAAATCATCTTTGATAAACATAGTTTCTTGCTTTTAGCCAAGATTTTTAAAGTAGAAGAAAAAATTAAACCTGGTAGATACCTAGTTAAAAGAAAAACCAGCTTATTGGATTTAATTAGAATGCTTAGAAATAATCAACAAGCCACTGTAAAATTTATTTTAAATAAAGTTAGAACTAGAGGAGAACTAGCTGCATTGGTGGGAAAGACTTTTGATTTGGATAGCTCCTACTGCGCAAGTTACTTTAACAGTAATGATTCTCTGATGGATTATCAAACCGATACTACCCAATTGCTTTCTTTATTTATACCAGATACTTATGAATTTTATTGGAGCACAAGCATTCCAAAATTTTTACAAAAAATGAAATCCAACGCTGATCATTTTTGGTCCGTGAAAGACAGAAAGCAAAAAGCAGCCAATAAAGGAATGAGCATAAGTGAAATATATACTTTGGCTTCAATTGTGGAAGAAGAAACCAATGATGAATCAGATAAAAAACTAATTGCAA
>CAWULX010000075.1:0-6302 GCA_963923775.1 uncultured bacterium | reverse complement strand
AAATGCTGTAATCAAAATAACGACGAGGCATACCCGCTAAACCTTCATAGTGCATTGGCCAGAAGATCATATAAGCACCAGCCATTGTTACCCAGAAATGTATATACCCTAAAGAGTTATTTAAATAACGACCATACATTTTAGGGAACCAATGGTACACACCTGCAAACATGCCAAACATAGAAGCCACACCCATTACAATATGGAAGTGCGCAATTACGAAATAAGTATCGTGTAAGTGAATATCCAATGCAGCGTTACCTAACCAAATACCTGTTAAACCTCCAGAGATAAATAAACTCACAAAACCAATTGCGAATAACATTGCTGGAGTAAAACGAATATTACCTCTCCATAAAGTAGTTAACCAGTTAAATACTTTAATAGCAGAAGGAACGGCAATTAATAAAGTTAATAATACGAAGATAGAACCTAAGAAAGGATTCAATCCTGTAACGAACATATGGTGCGCCCATACCAAGAAGGCCAATACAGCGATAGCAAATAAAGAACCCAACATCGCCATATAACCGAAGATTGGTTTACGAGAATTGATAGACATAATCTCAGACACCATACCCATGGCAGGTAATAAGATAATGTATACTTCAGGGTGACCTAAGAACCAGAATAAGTGTTGGTATAAAATAGCGCTACCACCTTCGTTAGATAAAGCGCCTACACCATTCACGAAAATATCAGAAAGATAGAAAGATGTTCCAAAGTTTCTATCAAAAATTAATAAGATAAAACCAGATAATAATACAGGGAAAGATAATACACCTAACACAGCAGTAAAGAACAATGCCCAAATAGTTAAAGGTAAACGCGTCATGCTCATACCCTTAGTACGCATGTTCAAAATTGTAGCGATATAGTTCAAACCTCCTAATAAAGAAGATACAACGAATAAAGCCATTGCAATAATCCATAAGTCCATACCAGTTTTAGAACCTGGAGATGCATCACCTAATGCAGACAATGGAGGATAAGCAGTCCAACCACCACTGAATGGTCCGGTCTCCACAAACATAGAAGACAACATTACCACGCTAGCAGCTAAGAAGAACCAGTAAGATAACATATTCATAAAAGGAGATGCCATATCACGTGCACCCACTTGTAATGGAATTAAGAAGTTCGCGAAAGTACCAGATAAACCTGCAGTTAATACAAAGAATACTAATACAGTACCGTGTGTAGTCACTAAAGCATAATATGCTTCTGGAGTAATTTGACCACCTTTTGCCCATTTACCCAAGATAGATTCTAACCAAGGAAAACTTGCATCAGGATAACCTAATTGCAAACGGAAAAGTACACTCATTAAACCACCTAGTACCGCCCATACCATACCAGTGATCAAGAATTGCTTCGCGATCATTTTATGGTCCTGACTAAATACGTATTTAGTTAAGAATGTATCATGGTGTTCGTGATGTCCGTGATCATCGTGTCCATGTAAAGTTGCTTCGTGACTCATACCGTTCTATTTATAAAATTTTTCTTTAATTATTTTTTTGCTGTTGCTGTACTATCTGTTACCACTGGAGCTGCTACTGCAGTAGGATCTTTCTCCGGGAATGCTGTATAGTACTGAGGCTTTTGTTTAGCCATCCATAAATCATATTCTTCTTGATCTACTACTTCAATCACACCCTTCATAGAGTAGTGACCGTTACCACACATTTGATCACAAGAAATCTCGTAAGTGAAATTAGGATTACCTGTTTTCTCTCTCATTTCTTTAGTAGTAAACTTAGGCGTAAACCACATGGTTGTTGGAATACCAGGAACAGCATCCATCTTCAAACGGAAATGAGATAAACCTACGTCATGCACAACGTCTCTTGAACCAATGATTAATTTAACAGGCTTACCTTTAACAACATACATGGTTTGCTCTGTTAAGATATCGTCTTGTGCATATTTATCATCCCAGATGATACCAACAGAGTTAGTAGCTGGGTCAATGTTTTTATAATACTTTTTACCAAAGATATTGTCGTGACCAGGGTAACGGAAGATCCAACCAAATTGCTTACCTGTTACTTCTACTACCATTGCATCTTTTGGAGGTTCGCCAGTAAAGAAGAACCAGTTTCTTAAACCAAAGATTACTAGTACAGTTAAAGTGATTGCAGGAATCGCTGTCCAGATTAACTCCAACTTAGTGCTGTGCGCAAAGAAGAAAGCTTTTCTGTTTTCATTTTCTTGGTATTTATAAGCAAACCAGAATAATAAAATTTGAGTAACTACAAATACAATACCAGTGATGGTTAAAGTAATCCAAAGCATTTGGTCTACTTTCTCCCCTTGAACACTAGCAGCTCCCTGTGGTAATAAAGTTTTATCATATAGGTATTCGTTGCAAACATACACACCCACAAAACCTAAGACCAAAAACACGATCATTAAGAAACCATTGATCTTATTGTTTTGTTTACGACTTGCTTCCTCACCTTTCAAAATGGAAACATACTCACTTGCCTTGGCAATTTGGAAAATCACCACATAGATGAGAACGATGATTGCTATGGATAAATATAAACTCATAATCGTATTCTTATAAATATTTTAAAATTAAGTGTGGTGAATAATACTTTCTTTTAAGAAAGGATGATACTTCGCGATCAATGGCTTGCTTGCCAAAGCACGAGCTGTCATCAAAATCATAACGCCCACAAAGAAAGCTAACACACCAAAATCCAACCAACCCAAACTCACGTGTTCTTTCATTAAGCTACCCATCACCATTTGATAAAAATCAATCCAGTGACCGAATAAAATTAGCACTGCCATTAAAGCCATCAAAGTGAAGTTTCTCTTTGCAGAACGCTTCATCAAGATTAATAATGGTGCTAAGAAGTTTACAATTAAGTTTAAGAAGAAGATAGGCTTATAAGCACCTTGTACTCTGTGCTTAAAGTAAACTGTTTCTTCAGGAATATTTGCATACCAAATAAGCATGTATTGAGAGAACCATAAATAAGTCCAGAAAATAGAGAACGCAAACATGAACTTACCCATATCGTGTAAGTGCTCGCTGTTAGACAATTCCATATAGCCTTTGTTCTTCATGTAGATTAACCATAACGCCACTAAAGACATACCTGCTACGAAAGAGCTAGCAAAAGTATACCAGCTATACATTGTAGAATACCAATGTGCATCAATGCTCATTAACCATAACCAAGGGATAGTAGAAGCTACTGTTAAACCAAACCATACTAAGAAGAAACCAGCACCCACCATGCTCTTAATATTAAATGCATGTGCAGTTGCTGCATCCATTGGAGCCACATCTGCTTCGTTGCTAATTTTTCTCATTCTATATCCAAAGTATGACCATAAAGAAATAGTCAAAGTAGTCCATACAATAAAGAAAGTAGGATTCAAGAATCCAGTCTTACCTTTTAATACTTCATCTTTCATCACTGCTTCATGATCTAACCAATGGTAGATATGGTGCTTATCTCCTAACACTACAAACATTAATACTGCAAATGTAATTGTACCAAAAACAGGCACTAAAGTAGAGATAGCTTCTGCAATTCTTCTAAATGATTGCATCCAAGCAGCTTGTGCCATGGTGCTAAAACAAATAAAGAACATAGCAGCGTTACACACTAGGGTCCAGAAAATAGTGTTGTACATTAAAGTACCCCAAAAATGTACTTGCTCATGCTCGTCGGTACTAAAGCCTTTTGTAAACATACCATACAATAAGGCAGCTCCGCCAATGCCGATTAAAGCATAGGCCCAAGTTTTCAGTGTACCAGGAATTTCAAATTGCTCTTTAATAGATGCCATCTTTTCTCTTTTAAAAATTTTTATTTAGAAGCTTTTGCAGCTGCTTGTTTGTTCTTGATATATTTAATCACCATCCATCTTTGGTGTTTGCTTAATTGAGAAGCATATGAACCCATTAAGTTCTTACCATATGCCACTGAATAAAACATTTGACCTTCAGGCATACTCTCATATTTTACATCACCCACTAAAGTAGCAGGCTTTGCAGGATAAGGACCATTACCATCTTTATACAAAGGACCGTTGCCATCTAATTTTGCACCGTGACAAATACCACAGTTAATTAAATATAAACGCTCCGCTTCTTTAGCATCTTTTTCAGATAAGGAATCAATTGGATTCACTACAGATTTAGATAAAGTATAATTAGTAGTATCACCTGCAGCATCTTTAGCATAAGGGAAAGGCATTTCTTTACCGCGAGCAATTGTTCCAGCTACTGGAGTTGCATCGTAGTGAATACCTTTTTCTGTTAAATTGCTATGATCAGCATAAGTTTCATATGCACGGCTATACGCCATATCTGGCATATAGATAGAACCTGGCTTGCGTTGAACATCGCTACAGCTAGTTAACACAACTACTGCAGTTAAAAATGTGATGGCTAAAAATTTATTCATTCGAGTTCTTTTATAATTTTCTTTTGTTAGATGGTTGCTATATAATTAAGCAAGTTGGTTATTATACAAATTGTCCTCGGCGTCATAAGTACCAAACCACCATCCGTCTTCAGCTACTTGTGTTTCTGTTTCAACAGCACCATTTGATTTTAATAAAGCTTGTAAATCGTCTGCATTGGTTTTGTCAGTGCATTCAATTACCATTACAAATAAATCGTCTGTTGCTCTTTTATGGAAATGATGTTTTTTAACACCTGGTGCTAATTGACACAAATAACAAAAAGTTAGTACCATACCCACTGCTGCAAATAATACAGTCAATTCAAATATGATAGGAATCCATGCTGGTAAAGCAAAGTGAGGTTTACCACCAATATTTAAAGGCCAATCTTTTGTGAAGATCCAACTAATAGTACTGATAGCAGTAGTGGTACCAGTGATACCATAGATAAAGCCCGCAGTGTGTAAGCTTGTTTCACGCATACCCAAAGCGTGGTCTAAACCATGCACCGGGAAAGGTGTGTACACGTCTTTGATTTTATAACCAGCGGTACGCACTTGCTTTACTGCTGGAAATAAAGTTGCTTCATCATCAAAACAACCTACTACAAATTTCTTTTGTGCCATATATTTCTATTTCTATATTCTTAATTAATGAGCGTGATTATGTGCAAAGTCTTCAGCAGATTCAGCTTCTAACTTAGCCATACCTGGTTTATAAGATTCACCACTACGTTTTAATACATACTTAATTTCTGCCACCGCAATTACTGGGAAGTATTTAGCGAATAAGAAGAAACATGTAAAGAATAAACCGAAGGTTCCCATATAAAAACCAATCTCCCAAATAGTAGGGCTGTAATAAACAGACCAGCTAGAAGGTAAGTAGTCACGATATAAAGAAGTTACAATAATTACGAAACGCTCAAACCACATACCAATATTCACGATGATGCTCATGAAGAAAGTAACAAATACATTTCTTCTCATTTTTCTACTCCAGAAAATTTGTGGAGAGATCACGTTACAAGCCATCATACCCCAATAGCTCCAACCATAAGGGCTAAATAAATAAGCACGAGAATACCAGAAAGTATATCCTTCATATTTATTTTGAGAATACCAACCCATGAACAATTCTGTTAAGTAAGCGATACCAACAATAGAACCTGTTAATACAATTACTTTATTCATTAAGTCAATGTGACCAATAGTGATATAATCTTCTAATCCAAATACTTTTCTTACAATTACTAGCAAACTTTGAACCATCGCAAATCCAGAGAAGATCGCACCAGCAACGAAGTAAGGAGGGAAGATAGTTGTATGCCATCCCGGAATTACTGAAGTAGCAAAGTCAAAAGATACGATTGTGTGTACTGACAATACTAATGGAGTAGATAAACCTGCTAACACCAAAGACAAACTCTCGTGTCTTTGCCAATGCTTAGTAGAACCTGTCCAACCAAAAGCAGCAATACCATATAATTTTTTACGCAATTTTGTGAAAGCTCTATCACGTACTGTTGCAAAGTCAGGTAATAAACCAGAGTACCAGAACAATAAAGAAACAGTGAAGTAAGTAGAGATCGCAAATACGTCCCATAATAAAGGAGAGTTAAAGTTCACCCATAATGGACCACGAGAGTTAGGATAAGGCATTACAAAGAAAGCCATCCAAACACGACCCATGTGGAAGATCGGGAATTGACCTGCACACATAACGGCGAAAATGGTCATTGCTTCCGCAGCACGATTCACACCTGTTCTCCATCCTTGACGGAACAATAACAATACAGCAGAGATCAAGGTACCAGCGTGACCAATACCAACCCACCAAACGAAGTTGGTAATATCCCAACCCCATCC
>CAWULX010000074.1:0-6350 GCA_963923775.1 uncultured bacterium | reverse complement strand
ACTCCAACAACTGTGAATGTATTGTCAAATGATCAGTCTGGTAATACTGGCACAAGTTTAAATACATCAAGTTTAACTATAACAAATAATCCTACTTATGGATCAGCTACTATTAACAATGATGGAACAATCAGTTTTGTTCCTAATGCAGGATTTGTTGGAAAAGATAGTTTAGTGTATAATGTTTGTGACTATAGTACACCAAATCCAATTTGCAATACTGCAGTTGTTTATTTTACTATTGAACCTGCAAATGCTACAAATAAAACGATACCATTAGATGATTACGCAAATATCACCAATACGCCAAATGGAGGAGTTAGTGCTAGTGGTAATCTTTTATCAAATGATAATTCAACCATTAGTAATGCAAGTTTAACAGCAAGTGTTGTTTCCGGGCCATCAAATGACCAAGGGACATTTACATTAAATTCTAATGGATCCTACACATTCACTGCGGCTCCAGGTTTCAGTGGGCCAATTGATATTATTTATCAAGTTTGTGATAATAGTAATCCCGCAATATGTGCTAAAGCTACTTTACATATTTTGGTAGAACCTGCTCCTATTGTAACTCAAGATATTAATGTAACCAATATTAATACAGCTGTGAATGGTAGTTTGGCAACAAATGACATAGTTGCCTCAGGTACAACTTATGTTCAACCATCAGATAATCCAAATAATCCATCTGGCGCAACTATTACTGTAAATTCAAATGGTACTTATTCCTTTAATGCGACCACAGCTGGAAAATATGTTTATTATGTTCCAGTTTGTGCAGTGGGTCAAACTAGTGGATGTCCAATAAGTCCGTTAGAGATTACAGTGGTGGACCCATCTTTGAATACTAATCTTCCGATAGTTAATAATGACAATGCAGTTGTGAAGCAAGGTTCTACGGTAAGTACTAATGTATTAGCTAATGATAAGTCTGTTAATTTAGGTGGATCAATAAATGCATCTAGTCTAGTTATAACTACAGATCCAACACATGGTACAGTGGTGAAGAATGCAGACGGAACTATAAGTTATACACCAACTGCTGGTTATGTAGGAACAGATAGTTTGGTATACAAAGTATGTGATAATATAAGTCCAACTGCGTTATGTTCGACTGCTGTTGTATACTATACAGTATTACCATCTAATGCTATTTCGACAAATGGGTTAACGGATGATTTTAATAGTTCATCTAATGGTGCAACAGTAACTGGAAGTGTTTTAACCAATGATTCAAATTCAAATGGCACTGCTTTAACGGTGACAGGTCACTCTGGACCAGTGTCAACAAAAGGCACAATCGAGTTTAATAGTAATGGTACATATACATTTACACCAGCTGCTGGTTATAGTGGACCAGTGGATATTGTTTATACTGCATGTACAAGTTCAACTCCATCAGTATGTAATAATGCAACACTTCATATAGATGTGTTGCCAAGTGCGAATATCATTAATGATAATAATTCTGGTACAGTAGATGTTCCAATTACTGGTAATGTGGCAACTAATGATATTGCTCCAAATAGTACTTATGGTACTCCAATACCTAATAGTGCAAATATTGCTGGTGCAAGTATCAACATGAATGCCGATGGAACTTATAGTTTTATAGCTTCTAAAATAGGCACTTATAGATTTACAATACCAGTATGTGCTCAAGGTCAAACTATTAATTGTCCAACTTCTGAATTAGTGATTAATGTGAGTTACTTACCTCAAGTAGCAATGAATTTAGTATATCCAACTTTATTACAAGCAGATTCGGTTCATATGAAATTTACATTAACCGATGGTGTAGGTCCATACACGGTAATTATTAAGAATAGTTTAGATAATAAAATTGATACAATTAGCAATTTAAGGAATGGTGATAAAGTTAAATTAGCACCAAGAAAAGATGATACTAGATATTCAGTGCTTAAAGTAACTGATGCAAATGATGTATCAAGGGTTTCAAAGTTTGCAAAAGATACAGCATTCTTGAATGTTTTAAAGCCACAAATTTTATTAACACTTAAAGCAGAACTTCCTACAAAATTACCAGATAATTCATTTAAGACTAAAATCTTAATGAAAATCAAAAATAATGGTGAATTGGATCTTCAAGGTGTTCAGGTAAATGCCGATTTATCTAAAGTCTTCCCTAAAGACATGCGGTATACTTTAGATAGTGTTAGGGTGACTAAAGGTGTTGTTAAATTAAATCCTAACTATACCGGGTTTGGTGCACAGATTGCATCTAGTTATGTAACTCTTGTAAAAGATGGGTTTACTATTAAATATAGATCTCAAGCAGGATTGTCTGGATCTGATTTATTTGATAATGGCGTAAATTTGAAAATTAATGAAGAAAGTGATGTAGTATTTTACTTTACTATTATTCCTGGTAAAATTTTGGATCCATTAGTTCTACAATTTACTGGTACAGGAAATGGTATCTTAACACAGGATGATGGAAGTGTAAGTATGGAGCCAGCAACCTCCATTTCTCATGATAATTCGAATTTATTAAAACATCCAATCGTTACCACCATAGGTACACCATTGCCTACTTATGTTCCATTCTTCTTAGTAAATGAAATTGGAGCTGCACTTCAGGGTTCTAAAGCAGATACAGTTGCTGGAGGATATATTTTCCATTTTACTTCTGTTATTAAAAATTTAAGTAATAGCAATTTAGATTCATTGTATGTTACACTTAATTTAAATAACTTCTATAAGATGCCAGATGTACCAAGTATAGTGGGTGTTCCAAAAGTTACAGGTTCGGCTACATTGAATCCAAACTTTAATGGAACTACTGATACAGCATTAATTAAGTGGGATGGTTTCATTAAAGTAAGTGATTCTATTAAGATATATTATGATGTATTTGTTCAAACTACAAAGGGTAGGTATGCATGGCCAAATTATATCATAGCAACAGGTTTAACTACTGTGGGTGATTTACATATTTCAGATACTTCCACAAATGGTTTAAATCCAGATCCAAACGGTGATTTTATTCCTGACGAAAATGTATTGACAATAGTTCAGGTTGGGTATACACCTCCAGCTACTCCATTAGTGAATAATGCAACTTATTATGCTGGTGAAGTCAATAACCCAATAACGATTAAATCCTTAATTAAATCAACTCCTTTTGGGACAATTCCAATGTGGTGTGATCCAACAGGTAGTAATTGTTATGTTGATCCTCCATTATTGCCTAATAAACCAGGTGTATATATTTGGTGCGTTAAGTCTTTAGATACTGCAACAGGATTAAATAGTGAGCCATGTGTTATGGATACTGTTATAATTCTACCTGTTGTAAATGTAAAGAATTTAACAATCATGAATTCTGTAAGTACAAATCCGAAAAATATAGCAAGTTTAATTACTTCTATAACCCAAGGTAGTGTTCCGCAATGGTGTGATATAAATGGATCTAATTGTACAACAACAGCACCTTTGGTACCTTCAAAACCTGGAATATATGTGTGGTGTGTTAAAGCAATAGATACGGCCACCAGATTGTCAAGCTCCACTTGTAAATTAGATACTCTAACCATTTTAGATCCTTACAATGTAGTTGATATTCAAAAAACTACAAAGTTTGTTAAGGTTAATCCTGATGGTAGTATAAGAGTCGACTTCTTATTAAATGTGATCAATAAAACAAATGAGATAATTGATTCAATACAAGTAAAAGATGATTTAACTAATACATTCAATACTACATCTGGATTTAAATTAATTGGTTTTGATTTAAGTGGTGCATTATATAAAAACAACAGTTATGATGGCAATATAAATATTGATTTAGTAACTAAAAATTCTACACTTGGTGCCAATAAAACAGATTCAATATTATTAAGTGTTTTAATTCAATCGCCAGATATTCATGGTAATTATGCTAATACAGCTAAATTAAATGCATTTACTAAGTTTGGAAATGTGAATTTAATTTCTAATGATCCAATTTTAAATACAGGTAGTGTTTCAAATAGAACTCCAGCACAATTTGTAGTTCCAAAACTTGATGTGATTGTTCCAGAGGGGTTCTCTCCTAATAATGATGGTATAGATGATACTTGGATTATTATTCGACCATTTGGTACAGTTTTATCTGTTAAGGTGTTTAATAGATGGGGAAATGAAGTATATAGAAATGAAAATTACCTTAACGATTGGAGAGGGAAAGGGACAGTCAATTTCTTAGGAGAGGATATTCCAGAGGGCACTTATTTCTATACTGTGGATGCAACAGATAAGAATGGTAATAAAAAACAATTAGCTGGACCTCTATTGATTAAGAAATAATGAAAATGAAAAGAATTTATATTATACTCTTTATTACATTTTTTGCAAGGGCTACTGCTTTTTCGCAAACAGAACCCATGTATTCTCAATACATGTATAATATGTTGGGAGTAAATCCAGCTTATGCAGGTAATAGAGAAGCAACAAGTTTTAATTTCTATCAAAGAAACCAGTGGGTAGGTTTAAAAGGTGCTCCAAAAACTACTTCTATAAGTATTGATAAAGCAGCTAAAGAAGGTAAAATCGGATTGGGTTTCCAAACATACGATGATAGATTAGGGGTAGAATCTGCAACAGGTTTTAATGCTATGATCTCATCAAGAGTGAAGGTTTCAGAAACGGGCATTTTATCTGGAGGTATTAGTATTGGTTTAATGAACTATCGAATTAGTTTAAATGATGTAATGAATAGGTATACACCTACAGATCCAAGTTTTATCAGTTCTGCTAAGCCCTCGCAATGGAATCCTTCAGTGGGAATGGGGGTGTACTATAATACTGACAAGTTTTATATGGGCTTATCTACTCCAAGTGTTTTAAGATCTAGATTAGCTAAATATGAAAACTTTGTTTCAGGCGTTCAAAAAATGGATGATTTTCATTTGTTTTTAACAGCTGGTTATGTGTATGAAGTAAATGAGGATCTTAAATTAAAGCCATCCACTATGATTAAAATGGTGAGTGGAGCTCCAATAGAGGCTGATTTAAACCTAAATGTTTGGTTAAAGGATATGCTTGGTATTGGTGGTAGTTACAGAACAGGAGATGCATTTGTTGGTATGGTTGAATTTCAGGCAACAGATAATCTTAGATTTGGCTATGCATATGATATGCCATTTTCTCCATTGAAATATTTTACTAAAGGTTCTCATGAATTAATGTTAAGATATGAATTGGGTAGTTTCAAAACCAAAATTAAATCTACTAGATATTTCTAATCGAAGCTGAAAAACAAAAGTCATGAAAAGATTCATATATATATTATTTATTTTAGCTACTACAACACTTGCTGCTCAAAATAAAAAAGATAAAGCTTTATTTAAGTTGGCAATGAATGAGTATAATCAATATAGATTTGCATATGCAATTCCTATTTTCAAATCTTATTTACAAAAAAGTCCAACAGATACGATTGCCCTAAAATTCATTTCGGAAAGCTATCAAAAATTAAACGCATATGATAGTGCTTTGTTTTATTTAGAAAAAGCTGTTTTATTGGGGGTTCGTAAAAATATTCACTTAGCTGAGCTTTATGCATCTAATAATCAATATGATAAAGCAAGAAATTTATATACTACTTTTTTAAAGGATAATATCACCAAATTGAATGAAGCAAGATTATATGGTTTTATAAATACTGGCAAATTAATGGCTGATTCATTAGATTATAAGTTATACAATCTAAAAATTAATTCATCTTTTAATGAATATAATAGTGTTTTATATAATGATGGTTTAATATTTGAATCCAATAGAATCAAAATTACGCCTAAATCAAAAAAATTCTTTAAAAGATTGTTTACTAAAACTTTAACACCATCAGAATTTGCTTGGGATGGAGCAGGTTATTCTAAACTATATTATTTTGAGAATCTAGATAGTATTAGATCAAATGTGCCATTTATAAAAAGAACTTGGTTAGAGAAATTAGGTAAAACCAATTTTACTGACTATTCTACTGAAACACCAAATGACTCAAAAAAGGTACCAACTGTATATGATAGTCATTTTCCATTGTATAATGAAAAAGGAGTAACAAGTTTTAATGTATTTATGCAAAACAAATTAAATATTGGTGCTGTAAGTTTCACGGCAGACGGTAAAAAGGCTTATTATACTCGTAATCAAAAAAAATCTGTTAATGCATATCAATTAGAAATTTGGGAAGCTTATAATTTCAACGGGAATTGGATTGGCGCACACAAACTATTTTTTAATAATCCTAAGTATAGTTATTTCCATCCATCCATTACCCCAGATGGCAAGAGATTATATTATGTATCAGATGACCCTGCTGGTTTTGGGGGTACAGATATATA
>CAWULX010000073.1:0-6391 GCA_963923775.1 uncultured bacterium | reverse complement strand
CATTTAATTCTTGCATACCCATTAATGCATTCAATATAGCTGCTCTTGCAATTTCAGGCTTATCTGCCATTTGATCTAAACCTTCTCTATTATAAGAATAAATAAATTCATGTAATTTATCAAAGCCACTCTTGGTTAAATTATCTACAAAAATATATCTGTTTCTTTGACCATCATACGATTTCCACCCACTAATTCCTGATCCCTCCGGCGCATTATACACAATATTTAATGCCTTGTTAAAATAAGGAAGCCCAGCTTTAGGTGCAAATGAATCATAATCCAAACCTATTATGATATTTATATAATAAGCAATTACCGCAGTTAAATTAGCTTCTAGAGGATCTGCGCCCTGTACCCTATTTTCATTAAATTCCATAGGTTGAGCTAACTGATATTTAAAAGTAAAACTAGCATCTTGCATATTTAACAAAGGCGTAGTATAACTTGCATTATAAACCGGCCTATTGGCTACCACACTTAATTTTGCTTCGTATACTCCAGGCGAAACAATAGATTCAATGGTAATATAAAAACTGCAATCAATTTTTTCTTCAATAGCAAATGCATCATTCGTCCATTTTCTTTGATTGATAAAATCTTTAAGTTGTTTTTGAAACTGTGTAAAAATTTTAGTATCAATTTGATTTTCAATTTTATTGGTTTGCACATTTACTGTGGCAGCTAATTCTTGTGCATTTAGATGAAGACTCCAAAAGCAAACCAAAATCAAAAAAATTAACTGCCTACAACGCATAAGATTGTTTTGTATTTCTAAAATACAAAAACGTCCCGATTAATCGGGACGTTTTTGCTTTATTCATATCCGAATTATCGGAAAAGATCTGTTTCTTCATTCTTACGAAAATAGATTTTGTCATCTATAAATTCTGCTGTTGCTAAAATAGCTGGATTGGGCATACGCTCATAAGCTTTAGAGATCTCAATTTGCTCTTTATTCTCATGAATTTCTTCCAAGCTATCAGTATGGCTTGCAAATTCTTCTAATTTAGAGTGTAATTCTTCTCTAATAGAAATGTTGATTTGATTTGCTCTTCTAGCAATAATAGAGATAGACTCGTATAAATTACCCGTTTTTGCTTTTAAAGCTTTTAAACTTTTAGTTTCAACTACTGCAGGTGTATTAGCACCCATATGTCTTCTTAATTTGCTCATTTTATATTTTTTAAAATATTATCAGTTTGTGTTTTTATCTTTTTAGCTTCCGGCATTAACGGACTATCACTAAATCTGTCTACAAAATCATTGTACTCTTCAATCACTTTATCAAAACGCTCTTTTTGTTTTTCTATAAAGCTGTTTTGCGCAAAATTAAAGTATGACTTCAAAGTCAATAATTTATATTTATCAGCATTTTTTGAATCAGGGTATCCATCAGACAATAAACCATAAGAAATAGCAGCTGCGCGGTATAAAGCCAGATCATAATACAATGTTGCTGTTTTATAATCTTTCAATTCTAGCTTAGCTCTACAAGCATCAATAGTTTCAGTTGCTGCTTTCACTCTTGAACTAGTTGGATGCGCATCTATAAAACTTTGCATCAACTGAATGGTTCTATTGGTTGTTGTTTGATCTAACTCTGGTTTCGGAGAACGTAAATAATAAGTATACGCTCTTAGATATTCTACTTCTTCCGTTTTTGTACTGTTAGGAAAATATTCAACAAATGTCTTGAAAAGGTTTTCGGCATTTTCATAATCCTTATCGTAATAATAAGAATTCGCATACATCAAATATAATTCTTCGTAACGAGGCGTACCTTTTACGAAATTGATGACAGATTCAAAGAGCTGTTGTGCGTTAACGTACTTTTTTTGCTTATAGTACTCTTCTGCCATTTTAATTTTATAATCTGTATCCTTATTCTTCATCACTTTTTGAAACTTTGAAGTACAAGAACCCAGGCTTACAATAACTATAAAAAGGACTATAATTCTATTCATACGGGGAGGCAAAATTAACTAATAATCCCCAATTTAGTCCGAAAAAAATTGCCAATAAAGGGCTTTACGTTAAGAAATCCCCAAAAATCAGAGTGAAAGGAGAAGAAAACAAAAAGCCCCGCTAAAAAAGCGGGGCTTTGGACTATTGTAAAACAGGTTATTAACCGTTGTTTTCGTCTAATTTAGCCTTGATTTCTGCTAAAGCACCTAAATCACCCAAAGTAGATTTTTCTACTTTAGCTTGGATAGTTTTTACTGCTTTTTTAGTTTTCTCTAAATCAGCTTTCGCTTCTTTCTTTGCGGCTTCTTTTTCTTCTACAATATTTTGTTCCCAGATTCTTGCATGAGAAACAACAATTCTCTTTTCATTACGATCAAATTCGATCACCATAAATGGAGCGGTTTCTTCTGCTTGAACTTGCTTACCATCTTCTTTTGATAAGTGACGGTTAGGAGCAAAACCTTCTAAGCCATGGGGCAAATGCACAATAGCACCTTTATCGTCTTTACGAACAATTGTACCATCATGTATAGATCCGATTGCAAAAGTTTCTTCTAATGCATTCCAAGGATCTTCTTCTAATTGCTTATGACCTAATTGTAATTTTCTATTTTCTTTGTCGATGTTTAAGATGATGATATCAATAGTATCTCCAACTTTTACATACTCAGATGGGTGATTGAAACGCTTCAACCAACTTAAGTCGCTGATATGAATCATTCCGCCAATTCCAGATTCTAATTCAACAAATACACCATAAGGAGTGATGTTCTTCACTAAACCTTTGTGCTTGCTGTTCTCTGGGAATTTATTTTCGATAGCACTCCAAGGATCTTGCGTCATTTGTTTAATGCTCAAGCTCATCTTACGCGCATCTTTGTCTAATGTTACCACTTTCGCTTCATGCTCATCTCCTAATTTGAAGAATTCTTTAGCGTTGATTGGTGTATTAGCCCAAGTGATTTCAGAAACGTGTACTAAACCTTCAACACCTGGTTGAATTTCTAAGAAAGCACCGTAGTCTTCAATGTTTACTACTTTACCTTTTACTACACTACCTTCTGCTAAATCTCCAGGTAATACGTCCCAAGGATGTGGAGTTAATTGTTTTAAACCTAAGCTGATACGCTTCTTATCATCATCAAAGTCTAATACAACAACTTGAATCTTTTGATCCATCTTCACCACTTCGCTAGGGTGAGAAATTCTACCCCAAGAAATATCAGTGATGTATAATAAACCATCTAATCCACCTAAGTCCATGAAAGCACCAAAATCAGTGATGTTTTTAACAACACCTTCTAATACTTGGCCTTTCTCTAATTTACTCATGATCTCTGCACGTTGTGCTTCGATATCGCTTTCAATTAATGCTTTATGTGATACAACCGCGTTCTTAATTGTTTCGTTAATCTTAACAACTTTAAACTCCATAGTTTTACCTACGAATTGATCGTAATCAGTTACAGGCTTCACGTCGATTTGAGAACCTGGTAAGAATGTTTCCATACCAAATACATCAACGATCAAACCACCTTTAGTTTTGCTAGTTACCAAACCAGTTACTACTTCACCAGTTTTATGTACTTCCATAATTCTTTCCCAAGCACGGAAGATACGAGCAGACTTACGGCTTAAGTGAAGATTACCATCACGGTCTTCTTTCTCTACTACCATTACTTCAACTGTATCACCAGTCTTAACACCATTGGTGTCACGGAATTCATTCAATGAAACCAAGCCATCACTTTTAAAACCAATGTTTACAACAACATCTGTTTTAGTTAAAGCAACAACCAAACCATTCATGATTTCTCCATCATTGATTTGTACGAAAGTGTTATCATACACTTTATCATACTTTGCTCTTTCTGCTTCAGCATAATGACTTACGTTTCTTTTGTCAACGCTCCAGTCAAAATCGTCATGTGCAGTTTGAACTTCAGGGGCAGTTTTTGTCGCAGCTGCATTAGTAGTGTTGCCACCAGCTAAATCCTGAGCGTCTGCGTTTAAGGTTTTGAAAAATATTTTCATAAAATAACCGGCGTTTTTAAACCGGAGGGCAAAGGTACCAAAAAAGCACAAAATAGGCCCTTTTTTAAGACAATAATATTAGTTGAACAATTTTCTAACTAATTGATTTTCAATTGTAAATTTGTAGGACTTAGGCTAATTCTGCCATATGATTGGCAGCCAGCCAACCTGAGGTCCATGCATGCTGAAAATTGAAGCCACCAGTAATGCCATCCACATCCATCATTTCACCAGCAAAATGTAATCCTGGACAGGTTTTACTTTCCATTTGTGAAGCATGAATGCCAGCAAGATCTACTCCCCCACAAGTAACAAACTCTTCTTTAAAGGTGGTTTTTCCTTTAATAGGTAAAGTGTAAGTTGTCAATAATTGTATCAATACATTTTGTTCTGCACTTTTAATATCTGCCCATTTTGTATTGGGTAAAATTTTTGCTTCTTGTAAAAGGTATTGCCAAAGTCTTTGTGGTAATGCAAATGGATTTTTATTACCTATTTCTCTTTTGCCTAAATCTGTTCTGAAATTCAACCACTCCATTTTTAAACTCTGTGCATTATATGTTGGCACCCAATTTATTTGAATAGCCCCTTCATAATTTTCATTAGCCATTTCTCTTGCACACCAAGCAGATAATTTAATGGCCGCTGGTCCACTAATACCCCAATGTGTAATTAGTAAAGGCCCTTGTTCAACTTGCTTATTACCTTTCCATTGTATACTTGCATTGTCTACTGCAACACCCATGAGCGTAGTGATTTTTTTATCTGATACATTAAAAGTAAATAAGGAAGGCACTGGCATAACAATTTCATTACCCAATTTTTCTAACCAATTTAATTTATCTGCCTTTAACATTCCACCTGTTGCTAAGCAAATTGTTGTAGCATTTAATTTTTCTCCATTAGACAAACTAATAATAAAATCTTTTTCTTTAGTTACATCTACCACTTCTGCATGTAATCTTAATTTTATTTTATACTGATCAATTTTTTTTAAGAAACATTGAATAATGGTATCTGAATTATTAGTGGTAGGGAACATTCTACCATCTTTCTCAGTGTGTAATGTAACTCCATTATTGGCAAACCATTGTATGGTATCTTTTGTCGCAAATTGATAAAATGCTTTTTTCAAAAACCTTGTACCTCTTGGATATTTTTGCAGCAAGTCTTCTACATCAGGACAAGCATGTGTTACATTACATCGTCCACCCCCACTTACTTTTACTTTGGATAAAACCTTGGAAGACTTTTCTAGTATTTGTATATCCCAATCGGGATGAAGTTCTGCCAATCTAATGGCACAAAAGAAACCTGCTGCTCCCCCTCCAATAATAATGGCTTTAGTAGGTTGCATGGCAGAAGTTAATAGTATGAACTATTTAAATTACTATTGGCTTTTTCTGCTGCTTCAATAATAGAAAAATCAGATAGTATCAATGCTTGGCCGGCTTTCACACAAACATCATGTTCAAAATGTACAGAAACTTTACCGTCTTGTGTTTTTACTGTCCATCCGTCCTCGTCTGTATAAACCTTATGTGTACCTAAATTAATCATAGGTTCAATAGCTAAAACTAAATTCTCTTTCATTTTTAATCCTGTGCCTCTCTTGCCATAATTAGGCACTTGTGGATCTTCATGTAATTCTTTTCCTAAACCATGTCCCACCAATTCTCTTACAACACCATAGCCGTGTAATTTTTCTGTATGTTCTTGAATGGCATAACCAATATCTCCTACTCTATTATTCACAATGGCTTTTTCAATGCCTTTATACAAAGACTCTTTTGTGACTTTCACTAATTGAATGGCTTCAGGAGCAGCTTCTCCTAAAATAAAAGTATAAGCATGGTCTCCATGCCAACCATTTAAGATCACACCTAAATCTATGGATACAATATCACCTTCTTTTAAGGCTGTTTTATTAGGAAAACCATGCACTACAACATCATTCACAGAAGCACAAATATTGTGCGGATAACCATGGTAATTGTAAAAAGATAAAGTTGCTTTATGATCTTTCACATAAGTCATACAGAATTGATCAATGTCTAATGTGCTCATACCAGGCTTCAATACCTTCGCCACCTCTGTCAATGTTTTGCTCACTAACAAAGCCGCTTCTTTCATTAAACCAACCTGCTCTTCTGTTTTAATATGAATCATATAAAGCCTTTTCAATGTTAAACTAAAAAAACAAACCTGCCTTTTTGGGACAGGTTTGTAAATATAAATATTTTAAAAACTATATAGATGAGTTAATAATTCCTTGTCTACCTTGTACACGTCCAGAGCTCATTAAACCATCGTACTGACGCATTAATAAGTATGTCTCAATTTGTTGTAAGGTATCTAAAATTACACCTACCATAATTAATAATGAAGT
>CAWULX010000072.1:0-6394 GCA_963923775.1 uncultured bacterium | reverse complement strand
TCAAAATTGATTTTCTCAATTGTGTCTGTTGGCTTATGATAATCTGCTAATAACATACCATCATAGAAGAATAAAACTGGCACCCCTTTTTTAGCAAAATTGTAATGATCGCTTCTGTAGTAAATCATGTTTTTATCTGCTGGATCATCGTATTTATAATCCAAAGTTAAATTGCTTGATTCTTTGTTTGCCGCTTCGTTAATTACAGGTAAATCTGTACTTAATTTATCGTGTCCGATTACATAAACATAGTTTAATGAATCAGCTGATTGTCTTTCTGTATCTACTCTTCCAACCATATCGGTATTTAAATCGGCTGTGGTTTTATCCAATGGGAACAATGGATGCTCTGAATAGTAATCAGAACCCCATAATCCTTTCTCTTCACCACTTACAATTATAAATACCAATGTTCTTCTTGGGCTTTTTCCTTTTTTTGCAGCTTGTGCAAATGTTTCTGCCATTTGCATAACACTTACTGTACCAGAACCATCATCATCTGCGCCATACCAAATCACATCTCCTTTTTTACCTAAGTGATCGTAGTGAGCAGACAATACTAAGTATTCCTCTTTTTTATCTGTACCAGGAATTACACCTACTACATTGCTGCTTTCTAAATTATCTGTACTTTTTGTTGCTACTAAATTAATTTGTGTTGCAACAGCTCCCTTAGTGTAATTACTTGTTCCAAGAATTGCATTAGCCACTTCTTTTGAAACACTTAACATAGCAAAACCTTTGGCAGTATTTGCTTTTGTATACATATTGCCTTTAGTTGGAGTAGCCATTTTCTTTGGAAAATCTGCACTAATAATGCATAAGCCAGCAGCACCTTTTGTCATAGCGTTGCGCATCTTAGCCATTGGAGAAGCAGGATTAGCATTAAATGCTCTGTTTCCGCCTTGTCCCATACTTGGTGTTCCAGCAGCAGATCCCTCTGATACAATGACTAATTTACCTTGTACATCTAAGTTTTCATAATCATTGATGCCGTTAGCTGCATCTATAATTCCGTAACCTGCATATACCACATTAGTATAATTAAAATTACCAGAGCTGATAGTTTGCAATGAGAAAGAATAATCTTTATCCCACTCATATGCTTTCCCATTTACGGTTAAACTTTTTTCTGTTAAAGCATCTTGGTATACTGGGTATACTTGTTGGTAGCTTTCGCCATTACCTGGCTGTAATCCCCATTTTTTAAATTGTGACTCAATGAAGGCTGCTGCTTTCTTTTGTCCTGAAGTAGCTGTTTCACGGCCTTCCATTTCTGCGCTAGCTATAACAGTTAATTTTTCTTTTAAGCCCTCTTGTGTAATAAGCTTCCCGAATTTTTTTAAATCTTCTGCTTTTTGAGCAAAAGTAGTTGTGCTAATAAAAGCAATTAAAATCCAAATCCCTTTTTTCATAGTTGATGATTTAATTAACAAGCAATTTTATTGACTCTATTTTGATGTCTACCACCTTCATAATTTGTTTCCATGAAAGTAGTAATCATTTCTTTAGCTTTTTCGATGCTTACATATCTTGCAGGAATACAAATCATATTGGCATCATTGTGCAAGCGCGTTAATTCTGCAATTTCTTTTTCCCAACATAAACCTGCACGAATTCCTGCGTGTTTATTGGCTGTCATGGCAACTCCATTGGCACTTCCACAAAATAATATGCCAAAACAAGCTTCTCCTGTTTCTACGCTATTGGCAGTAGGATGAGCAAAATCTGGATAATCTACTGAGTCTTTTCCATGAGTGCCAAAATCTTTTACAGTATATCCTTGAGATTCTAACCAAGTTTTTACTTGATCTTTATACTCTACTCCTGCATGGTCTGCGCCCATTGCAATGGGTTTGTTTGCATCGAATACAAATGCCATAGTTTAAATTTTAAAGTGAACTATTGATTAATCCCATTCTTCATCTGCTTTTTGCACTGCTTTATAAGCCCATGCAGAAACGATGATACTAAATTCAAATAATGAATATAATGGAATGAATACAATTGTTTGGCTATACCAGTCTGGGCTTGGTGTAATAAATGCTGCCACCACCAAGATAACAATCACTGCATACTTACGGGTTGCTCTTAAGAACTTTGGTGTTACAATTCCAATTTTAGTTAATAAGAATACAATAACTGGTAATTCAAATGCTATACCACAACCCAATATTAAATTAGTTAGGTTATCAATATAGTCTGCAAATGTTGGTATGGTAGTTACTGCACCTCTTGTACCCAATTGGAATCCTGCTAAGAAGTTAAAAGTAAATGGTCCAAGTACAAAAAATCCGAATGCTGCACCTAAAAAGAAAAAGAAGGATACAAAGAAGATCATGAATCTAGTATTCTTTAATTCGTTTTCTTTTAATGCTGGTTTTACAAAAGACCAAAACTGCCAAAATATAAATGGAAAGGCTACAATGATGGCTCCAATAAATGCCATGCTAATGGCACTTAAAAATTGTCCTCCAAAAGTGGTACTCTGTAAAGTTACTTTTACAGGCGGCATACAAAGGGAGTCTCCTAAGTGTAAATAATGGCTTAAATCACAAAATGCTCTATAGGTAATAAAATCTGGGTACAATGGCCCCATGATGATATGGTCCATGATCCAGTCTCTATAAATAAATAGCACTACAAATGCTATTACAATGGAAAATAATGAACGAACTATTGTGCCTCTTAATACTTCAAGATGATCTATAAAAGACATCTCTGAATGCTCATCTGATTTGAATCTATCGAATATTGCCATGCGAAAAATGAATGAGGTCTAAAGTTACTGTTTATGGAGGAAAACTAGGCCTTCAGACCTTAAAATTTACACTAGCGGATCTTTATTTTCACCTTCTCAATCCTGGTGTCGCTGACCGACAATATCTCGGCGTCAAAATGGGCTAATTGTATGGTTGTTCTCACCTTTGGAATAGACTCGTATTTATGAATTAAATAGCCGCTTAGGGTTTCTGCATTATCTGCCGAAAAATCTATACCATATTTTTCATATAAGTAATCTAATTCCAATCTTCCACTGAAGATAAACTCTGTATCAGATAATTTCTTTTCTACCAATTCTTGTTCATCATACTCATCATCTATCTCTCCAAATATTTCTTCTAATACATCTTCCATAGTGACAATGCCCGCTGTTCCGCCAAACTCATCTACAACCCAAGCAATGCTCTTTCTTTTTTTAGAGAACAAACTAATTAAATCTGCCGCATTCATACTTTCAGGTACCAATGGTATAGAGTGTAATACAGTAGCTAGTTTGGAAGGTTTTTTGAATAAGTCTAATTGATGTATATAACCCACTATATTATCTAGGCTTTCCTCGTATACAATAAGCTTGCTCAATTTTGTTTCTTCAAATATTTTTTGAAGTTCTTCAATGGAAGTGTCAATATCTACTCCAATGATTTCCGTTCTTGGTACCAAACATTCTCTAATCTTAATATCGGGTAAGCTTAGTGCGTTCTCAAATAAATCGGTGTTTAAATCTTGTTGGTTTTGTTCATCCTTGGTTTGTTGTACAAAATGAGCCAAATCTACTTTTGTAAAAGCTTCTTTTTTATTGATCACTTTTATATTAAATAAATTTTTTAGTACCCATTGCGCTAAGCTGACTAATACAATGGTTAATGGCTTAAATAATAAATGGAAAAAATGAGCAATAGGAGCGAAGCTAGTAATCATTGTAGCAGCTCTTGCTTTGAAGATAGCTTTAGGAACTAGTTCTCCAATTAATAAAATGACCAAAGTAGATACTACCGTGTTCCCCAATAATATCGCATAAGGTCCTAAATTAAATGCCGACCATATATAGGTATGTAATGCCTCTTCAAATAAAATACCGAATATTACTAAAGAGATATTTAGCCCAATTAAACATGTCCCAATAAATTGGGTGGGGGCTTCTAAGAATTTCGCTAAAATATTGCCCGCACGACTGCCTTGCTTTTTCTTTAACTCTAAGCTTAATCTATTGGCGCTTACAAAACCAATTTCATAACCCGAAAAAAAGCCAATTAATAATAAGGATGCGATAATAGCGAAAATCATACTATTTCTTTATTGCTTACCACTCTGGAAAAGCAGGTTTTGTTTCGATGATACCTTCAATTTGCTCCATGATTTCAGGCGTTAATAAAGCGGCTGTATCTATGGCAGTTAAATTGTCTTTTAATTGTGCTTCACTAGTTGCACCTAAGATAGCAGTGCTTACATTAGGATTTTTGATACACCATGCAATACTTAAAGAAGCAGTACTTACTTTTAATGCTTTTGCTAAAGCGCTTAGTTGTTGAACTTTTCTAATTTTATCTTGCATTAACCATCTGTCTCTTAACCACTCAAATCCCTCTAATTGAAATCTCGATCCTTCTGGTATATCATCATTGTACTTACCTGTTAAAAGTCCAGCTGCTAAAGGACTCCATATAGTAGTGCCTAGTCCAACATTTTTATAAATCTCATTGTATTCTACTTCTACTTTTTGACGCTCAAACATATTGTATTGAGGTTGCTCCATGCTTGGCCCAATTAATCTATATTTTTCTGCCACTCTATGCGCTTCCATAATTTCTACTCCACTCCATTCGCTGGTTCCCCAGTATAAAATTTTTCCTTGTTGAATTAAAGTATTCATGGTATGAACTACTTCTTCAATAGGTGTTGTTTTATCTGGTCTATGACAAAAATATAAATCCAAATAATCAGTTTGCATTCTTTGTAATGCTTCGTGACATGCTTCTGTTAAATGCTTTCTACTTAATCCAGTTTGATTGGGTTTATTCTCTTTTCCTCTCCATCCAAAATACGCTTTGGAAGAAAGCACATAGCTTGTTCTGTCCCATTTCTTTTTGGCTAATACACGGCCCATCATTTTTTCACTTTCTCCTGCGGCATATACTTCTGCGTTATCGAAAAAATTTACACCAGCATCATAGGCCATGCCCATTAGAGTGTCTGCAATACCATCATTGATTTGTTTGTGAAAAGTTACCCAGCTTCCAAAGCTTAAAGTGCTTAATTGAAGCCCTGTTTTTCCCATCTTTCTATATTCCATACTATTTTGTATTTAAGGATGTATTGTACTACTGTCGTTTATAATTGCGTAACTATTGGGTTGTATCTGAAAGATACGAATATCTGTTAAGTCTTGATTGGCTTCAAAGCCTTTTCCAAAGGTTTTAACCAAGGGATTATGTTGTTTTACAATGACATCTTTATCGGTATGAAATTTACCTGTTTCTTGATCCCAAAACATTTCTTGACACCATAAAGTATCTCCTTGTAAATTAAACACCACTACATTACCCTGTAAAAATATTTTATTCTCTGTTTCTTTATAGTTGGCATAATTAGCTCTAAGCTTACTATCTACTTTAGCGCTGTCTTTAAAAAAGTTTACATAAATATTATTGGGGAACTCGACCATCTTGCTACTGTCTTGCAAATATCTATTCATAATGGGACCCATTATTTTTGCAGACATCTTACCGCCGCTACTCATATATATCTCTACATTCTTTCCTATATCTACTCCACCGTTCTTCTTTCCTAAATTTTTAACATCATTTACATTGTTCTCGCAGGAAGCCATAAAAAAGCAGCTACTGATTCCAGCAACTGCTACTTTAATTATTGTATTTAATGTATGATTAATCATATTTACGTTTATTAAACCAAACATCACTCAAACTATATCCAAGCGTAAATTGTAAATAACTTTCTTTGAAATTATTTACACTACTTCCTCTTTGTCCAATTTGTAAAGCCAAATTAAGTATGGTGAATTGATAATCGTATGAACGATATTTTCTAATAGGCATACCTAATCCAAAAGTGAAGCCAGTTACTTTTAATCCGTTGTTATCTATGTTCACATAATCTTTTCCATGAAAAAAGCCTGCTCTGTAAATAACGGTTGACCAATAATTTTCAAAAGCATATGGATCAGGATTATACTGTATTCCGCCTCTAATCATATAGGAATTGGATAAAGGATCTTTTTTTCCATAAAAAGAATAACTGTCTTTCCATGCAGCTTGATTTATTTCGAATCCGTACACCCACTGATCATAGCTACCTCTTGCTACTATTTGCTTTTTGTGTAAAGCAATACCAAAAGACATAGTACTTGGAATATTGATATTGCCACTTAAATTGGCATTTAGTTGTGCTGTATCAACACCCACTTCATTGTTTGCAGTATAGGTTCCAATGGCTCTTGTGATATCTTGTTGTGCTCTTAAGCTTTGATCTAAAGTATAGGTAGCGCCAAAACTGATTGCGTATTGTGTTTTTTCTTTAATATTTGGATGGTCTATTGTATAGATTGGGAATTCTCCTTGCACACCCAATTTTAAAAATGCTCCACCAAAAT
>CAWULX010000071.1:0-6506 GCA_963923775.1 uncultured bacterium | reverse complement strand
ATTTAATTTGGGAGTTAATTTAGAAACAGCTGCGAATGATGTAAGAGATAAAGTATCTCAAGCACAAAGATCTTTGCCTCAGGATATTTCTAGCCCACCAGTGGTTTCTAAAGCAGATGGGGGTGATTTTATTTTAATGTTAACTATAAGAAGTAAGACCAAGGGCTTATTGGAATTAACCGAGTATGCTGAAAATGTTTTGTTACAAAGATTCCAAACCATTGATGAAGTGAGTAATGTAGGTGTTAGAGGTAAGCGACAAGCAATGCGTATTTTCCCTAACACGGATTTATTAAGCGCCTATGGCATTGCTTTCAATGATATTCAAACTGCCTTAAATAAAGAAAATGTGGAATTACCTGCTGGTTCTATTTATGGCAATAAATCAGAATTTATTATTAGGGCTTTAGGAAGATTAACAACAGAAAATGATTTTAGAAATGTTATTTTAAAAGAAGATGCAACTGGTATTGTTCGTTTGGGCGATGTTGCAAAAGTAGAATTAGGCCCAGAACAAGAAGATCAAGGAACTTATTTTAATGGAGTTCCAGTGGTTATGTTAACGGTGTCGCCACAACCAGGCGCTAACCAAATTAAAATTGCCGATGAGTTTTATAAAAGATTAGAAGAAGTAAAAAAGCAAAATAAATCTGATATTGAATTTGCTATCCCAATAGATAACACTTTAAATATACGTAGAGCATTATCAGAAGTAAAAGAAACCATTGTGATTTCTTTTGCCTTGGTAGTCTTGGTTATATTTTTCTTCTTTAGAAACTGGTTAATTGCAATTCGTCCGTTAATTGATATTCCAATTTCTTTGATTGCCACTTTCTTTATTATGTATTTGGCTGGGTTTTCTATTAATGTATTAACCTTATTAGCGATAGTATTAGCTACCGGATTGGTGGTGGATGATGGTATTGTGGTAACCGAAAATATATTTAGAAAATTAGAAGAAGGCTTATCCTTAAAAGATGCTGCAAGAGAAGGCAGTAAAGAAATTTTCTTCGCAGTCATTTCAACTTCTATCACATTGGCAGTTGTATTTATGCCGGTAATTTTCTTACAAGGTTTTGTGGGATCTTTATTTAAAGAATTTGGAGTGGTGGTAGCAGGGGCGGTATTGGTATCGGCTTTTGTATCCTTAACTATTACGCCAGTATTGAATGTATACCTTAATAGAAAAGATGGTAAGCATGGTGCTTTTTATGAGCGCACTGAGCCTTTCTTTAAAGGAATAGAAAATGGGTATAAAAATTTACTACATAAATTTTTGCATGTTAGATGGTTCGCTTGGGTGATTGTAGCGGCTTGTTTTGCTTTAATTATATTCATAGGAAAAAATATTCAAAGTGAACTAGCTCCTTTAGAAGATAAGGGTTCAGTAAGAATCACTTTGTCTGGTGCAGAAGGGATGAGTTATGATGATATGAGGGCTGATTTATTGAAGGCAGTTAAAATAATGCAGGATTCTTTCCCAGAACAAGCATTCACTTGGGGTAGTGTTCCAGGTTATGGGGGAAGTAATGGTAATAGTTCTGCCTCTGGAAGATTAGGATTAGTTAGAAAAGATGAGAGAACAAGAACACAATCAGAAATTGCAGCAGATTTAAATAAAAAAATGAAACGTTTCAAAAACGTAAGAGTTTTTGCTATTGAAGAACAAACCATTTCAGTGGGTATGATGTCTAGAGGTTCATTGCCTGTCCAATTTATTATTCAAAATTTGGATTTTCAGAAAATCAGAAATGTGATTCCTCAGTTTTTAGAAGCAGCAAGAAAGGATAAAACTTTCCAAAACGTAGATGTTAATTTGAAATTCAATAAACCTGAATACGATTTATCAATAGATAGAATGCGTGTAAGAGATTTGGGTTTAAATACAGCAGATGTTGCTCAGGCATTGCAAGCTGCATTTAGTGGCGCAAGATCTGCCTATTTTATTATGAATGATCGCCAATACCAAGTAATTACTCAGGTTCCAAGAGCTGACAGAAATACACCTACCGATATTGATAAAATCTATGTAAGAAATAATAGAGGGGAACAAATACCTATTTCTAGTGTATTAACCGTCGAAGAAAATAGTAATCCCCCTAATTTATATCATTATAATCGTTTTAACTCGGCTACTATTTCTGCATCATTGGCAGAGGGTAAAACTATTGGTGATGGTGTAAATGCAATGGAAAGAATTGCAAAAGATAAATTAGATGAAAGTTTTCAAACAGCATTAAGTGGTCCTTCAAGAGACTTTAAAGAAAGCTCTTCCAATACATCACAAGCTTTAATTTTGGCACTTATTTTGATTTATTTAGTATTGGCTGCTCAATTTGAAAGCTTTACTGATCCATTTATAATTATGATTACTGTACCATTGGCATTAGCTGGTGCATTATTATGTTTATGGACTTTTGATCAAACTTTAAATATCTTCTCTCAAATTGGAATTATCATGTTAATTGGTTTAGTAACCAAGAATGGTATTTTAATTGTAGAATTTGCCAATAAGAAAAGAGAAGCTGGTTTGGCTATAAGGGATGCAGTGTTAGAAGCTGCCACTCAGCGTTTAAGACCCATATTAATGACAAGTCTTGCAACTGCATTAGGTGCATTACCTATTGCCATTAGTTTGGGGGCTGCTGCAACTAGTAGAAAACCATTGGGAACAGTGATTGTGGGTGGTTTAATGTTTTCATTAATACTTACTTTATTTGTAATTCCTTCAGTATATACTTACTTATCTAGTAAGCATAAGAAGCAAGTAGATTAAATTTTTTAAAATAAATTGCTTTCCATGAAATACTTTATTACTTTTTGTTCTTTAGTATTCATGGCTTGTAATTTTCCCCAAACTACTTCCACAAAACAAGACTGGACTTTTCCCAATTTTGTGAAACAGGATTCAGTTAATCCTATTTTATTTCCTGATACGAATTATCGTTTTAATTGTCCAGTATCCAATAAGCAAGTACTTTGGCAATCTAAAAATGTGCTTAATCCAACGGCATTTATTAAAGAGGGTAAAGTGTATTTATTGTATCGTGCACAGGATAGTGCAATGACATCAAGACTAGGACTAGCAATAAGTGAGGATGGGATTCATTTTACCAAACAAGCTACTCCTATATTTTATCCAGCAAAAGATAGTTTAGAAAAATACGAATGGCATGGTGGAGTGGAAGATCCAAGAATTGTCTCAACTGAAGACGGGGGTTATTTTCTTACCTATACTTCTTATGACGGTAAAACTGCTAGACTATGTTTTGCAACTTCAAAAAATTTATTGAAATGGGAAAAACATGGCCCATTACTCAAGAATGAAAATTATATTAACGCTTGGTCAAAATCTGGAGCCTTAGTGGTGGAACAAAAAGCAGATCAAATGGTGGCGAAGAAAATCAATGGTAAATATTGGATGTATTTTGGAGATACCCAATTATTTATGGCTTATTCTGAAGACTTAATTCATTGGGAACCATTGGAGAATAAAGAATCACAAAAATTAATAGCTGTTTTGCATCCTAGAGCTGGATACTTTGATAGTAGATTGGTGGAGCCTGGTGCTTTTGCATTGTATACAAAAAAAGGCATTTTACTTATTTATAATAGTAGTAATGCGGCGAACAATAACGATCCAAATTTACCCATCTATACTTATTCGGCAGGGCAGGCTTTATTTGATACAATTCAACCATTCAAATTAATAGATAGAACCCAACAGTACTTTATTCATCCGGATAAGCCTTATGAAAAAACTGGCGAGGTGAACGAAGTATGCTTCGTGGAAGGATTGGTATACTTTAAGAAAAAATGGTTCTTGTATTATGGTACTGCAGATTCTAAAATTGCAGTGGCCATTGCTAATTCTCGCTAATTATTTTTTAATGATTTTATTAGCAATAAAATCTGCAGTTAATTTTTCAACTGTCGCAACATCTTTGGAAACTAAGGGCGAAGCTAAAACATGGTTACCTGTATTCACTGCCACTGCAGATTTTAATTCAGCAGTTGTGGCAATTTCTTCAATCATTTTTTTAGTCGCTTCTACATTCACAACATGGTCTTGATTTTCTTTGTCTTTATAATAGTATAAAGCTAGGGTAGGTTGTTGCACTTTTGAGAATGTTTCTTTATTCATAGTCGCTTCCAAAAGATTTTGAAGTGCCACTGTTGCTTCTAATCTATAATGGGTGTTCCAATATTTTGGATAATCTGGGTGCTGGTATTTGATTGTATTATAATTTCCTTTCATCACCATTCTTCCAATTTGTAAACCCCAGGGATTATTTAGTAAGGGAGCTGTTGGATTGAAAATTTCTATATTAGGTGAATATAAAATTTGACCTGCAATTTCTGGATAAGCAGCTGCTAATTGTAAAGACAAAGTGCCTCCTGTAGAGGTGCTCATTAGAATTACTTTCTTTCCTAATTTTTTTCCTATTCTATAAGCATCTTTAGCAGATTCCCAGTAATTCTCAGCTGTTAAATTCTGTAAATCTTCAGTAGTGTCTATGCCATGTTCTGCCAATCTAGCTAAATATAAATTACAATGAAATTGCTTGGCTATATTTCGATGAACTGGATCTCCTTCCATTTGACTTGCACTAAATCCATGCAAGTACACTATTGCATATTCAGTTGGTTGATGATTGCTATCTGCCCAAATTATTTTTGCTTCATTATTAGGTTTAATATGGTGTTTTAATTCATTAGCATTTACCAAGCTATCTAAATTGATCCCATCTGGAATATCTTGAATAGCATAGTCAAATACTGGCTTATTTGGATGTGGTCCTACAAAATATACTACTCCCAATAAGGCAATAATTGCTATTAACACTTTTAACCATTTCATATCCTATAGATTTATATATTAAAGCTAACGAATTCAATATGCATTAAAAATAAATTTTCGTACCTTAAACTTTCAAAACGATGCTATGAACAATCAAAGATTCTTGTCTTTAGATGTATTTAGAGGTATGACCATTTGTTTAATGATTATTGTGAACACGCCTGGTGATGGCTCTATGACATTTGCACCTTTTAATCATGCCGCATGGCATGGGTTTACACCAACAGATTTGGTTTTTCCTTCTTTCCTATTTGCTGTAGGAAATGCCATGAGTTTTGTTTTACCCAAGTGGGAGAAATTATCTAATGCGACTGTACTATTTAAAATTTTAAAGAGAACAGCTTTAATATTTTTACTAGGATATTTAATGTATTGGTTCCCTTTTACAGGACCTATTGCTGAAACCCGCATTCTGGGAGTGTTACAGAGAATTGCTTTATGTTATGGCTTTGCTTCCTTGATAGCACATTTTATGCATGAGAGAGTTGTAATGATTGTATCAGCAATTCTTTTGTTAGTGTATTGGTATATAAGTATGCATTTTGGAGTGCCGGGTCAAGAATTATCTATGATGGGTAATGCAGGAATAACATTAGATAAATTGGTTTTAGGGGAATCGCATATGTATCATGGCGAAGGCGTTGCTTTTGATCCTGAAGGAATTTTAAGCACTTTGCCAGCCATTGTAAATGTGTTAATTGGTTTTAGAGTGGGTAAGTTTATTCAAGAAAAGGGCAAAACCTATGAAGGTTTGATGTTGTTGATGATGTGGGGTGCTGGATTTATATTTTTAGGCTTTATGTGGAATTATCAATTTCCTATCAATAAAAAGCTTTGGACCAGCTCTTTTGTAATGCTCACTATAGGTTTGGATATGGTGATTTTAGGGACCATTATTTACAGAATTGAAATGCACCGACAATTACAATTTTCTAGCTTTTTTGAGGTTTTTGGCAAGAATCCGTTGGTTATTTACCTATTTTCAGAGATTTTAGCCACTATTTTATACATTACCAAAGTGGGAGAACAGTCTACTTTTAAGTGGATTTTCAATAACGTCTTCTCTAATTTTGCCCCTTATTGGGCTTCCCTAGCGTTCGCAATAACCTTTATGTTAGTTTGCTGGCTATTGGGTTATATATTAGATAAATATAAAATATATATTAGAGTGTAAATCTTAATCATCCTTTTATCTGTTTTGTTTTTTTTAGGAGTATAAACGGCGTACCTTTGCAGCCTCAAAACAGTACATGGAAATAAGAAACATTGCGATTATTGCACACGTTGACCACGGTAAAACAACATTGGTTGACAAAATTTTGCACGCCACTAAGGTATTCAGAGACAATCAGGAGACTGGTGAATTGATCATGGATAGCAACGAATTAGAGCGTGAAAGAGGTATTACTATCTTAAGTAAGAATGCATCAGTAACTTATAAAGACGTTAAGATCAACGTTATCGACACACCAGGTCACTCTGACTTTGGAGGTGAGGTAGAACGTGTGTTAAAAATGGCAGATGGTGTTTGCTTATTGGTTGATGCTTTTGAAGGGCCAATGCCACAAACTCGTTTCGTATTACAAAAAGCTTTACAATTAAATTTAAAGCCCATTGTAATCATCAATAAAGTAGATAAAGAAAA
>CAWULX010000070.1:0-6545 GCA_963923775.1 uncultured bacterium | reverse complement strand
GGATTACAATATGTAGCTTGACGGTTTGCAGCAGTAGGTGTTGTTTGAGCTTTTGTGTTGACATTTAAACCTACTAATAATGCAACAGCCAAAGTTAAAGGCAAGATCAATCGTTTCATAGTGCAAGTTTGATCTTTAAATATACCTAATTATTTATTGAGTATAAATACCTGATTTTGAGGTAAATGGATCAGATATATTTATGCTTCATTCAAAAATCAAATGTTTTATGCGTGCAAATTCAATATATGCGTATTTTTGTAGTGTACTAGCAATCAATACTATGAAAGCAAGATTGAATTTAACCATTGAGCAATCACTATTGGAGGAGGTGAAGTTATACGCCAACCGAAAAAATACTAGTGTATCTGAACTAGTGGAAGAATACTTTAAAGTAATCACTCAAACTAAGAAACAATCCTTAGTGGATTTATTAAGATCCTTACCTAAGCCAGATATTGATGAGAATTTTGATTGGAAAGAAGAATATTATAAAGGCAAAATGAAAAAATATGGCTTATAAAATATATTTTGATGTGAATGCTCTTTTAGATCTTACACTTCTTAGAAATAATCATAACGATATTGAAACGGTAATCAAAGAAGTGGAAAAAGGTACTTTAAGGGGTTTTGTATGTGGAGCAACCATACATACCATATCTTATTTTTTGATTAAGAAATATAATATCGATAAAACAAAACAAATCTTATTGAATTTGCTTTCATTTATATCTATTGTAGATCTTCCTAAAGAAGATATTCAAAAAGCGTTATTTATGAATCTTAAAGATATTGAAGATGCAATTCAAGTTCAAACTGCTTTAACTTATAAGATGGATTATTTTTTAACAAGTGATAAGCAATTAATAAAAGCTTCAAGTGAAACTATGCCCATATTAAATGCATCTTCATTTTTAAAAAGAATTTCTGCTAATTAAGCCCCTACCTTATTTAACATCCAAGATTTAAAGACTCCAAAACTCGCTCCCATTGGGATAGCCACTTTTTCTTTGTCTAATAAGAATTGAACAGATTCAGGTATGTCAATTTTTTGTCCAATAGCTTCTTCAACTACTTCTGGAAACTTTACAGGATGTGCTGTCTCTAAAATAATTGCTCTAACTGGACTATCTTTTTCATGATCGTGTATAAATTCTTCAGCAGCTAAAAATGCTACTGCTCCATGTGGATCTAAGGTATATCCATAATCATTGTAAACTCTAGTTATAGTAGCTTGTGTATTGATATCGTCATAACTATAACTACTCAAGGCTTTCACTAGTGTTGGAAAATCTTGGTGCATGATTTCCATAATGCGCACAAAATTACTTGGGTTGCCTACATCCATTGCATTAGATATTGTAGATACCGCTTTCTTTACTTCGTACTTTTCAGTTGCCAAATATCTTGTTACTACATTGTTGGCATTACATGCTGCCACAAAATGTCCCAATGGCAAGCCCGATGCTTTAGCCATCATACCTGCACAAATATTTCCAAAATTACCACTAGGTACAACAATATGCATAGGAGTATTGTCTCCATATTCCTTCACCCATTGTTGCCAAGCAAAGAAATAATACAATTGCTGTGGCAACCATCTAGCCACATTGATTGAATTAGCTGAAGTTAAATTATACGCTGCATTCAACTCTGCATCCATAAATGCATCTTTCACTATGGCCTGACAATCATCAAAACTTCCTTCCACTTCTAAAGCAGTAATATTTTGTCCGCAGGTAGTTAATTGTAATTCTTGTATAGGACTTACTTTACCTTTTGGATATAATATAATCACATTCACTCCTTCTACACCCAAAAAACCATTCGCTACTGCTCCACCCGTATCTCCTGATGTAGCTACTAATACTGTGGTGTCTTTAGTGCGCTTAGTTATTTCAGAAGTTGATGCTTGTTTTGCAAAATAACCTAAGCACCTGCTCATAAATCTTGCACCCACATCTTTAAAAGCGAGTGTTGGACCATGAAATAATTCCAAAGAAATAATTTGTTCGTTAATAGCAACCAAAGGAAAATCAAAATTGACTGTCTCTGCACAAATGATTTGTAAACTAGCATCATCAATGTTACCTGCCACATAAGGCTTCATTACCTCAAAAGCCAATGTAGCTTTATCTAAGGTTTTAAATCTTTCAATTTGTTCCTTAGTAAACTGTGGTATTTCTGATGGAAAATACAAACCCTTATCTGGCGCTTGTCCAGTAATAGCAGCAGTTTTAAAATCTACATTGGGTGATATTTTTCCTAAACTATAATAATGCATAATTAACTAACAATTTGAACGCCGCTTTGATTGATACTTGTTACATAAGTATGATGTGCTAATCCTATGCGGGTATACAATGCTTTCATGGCTTCTTCTACTTTTAAGGCTGTTTCTTTTTCTTTACTTAAGAAAAAGATAGATGGACCTGATCCTGAAATTCCTCCACCTAAAGCACCAGCAGCAATGCAAGCTTTCTTTAATTCATCAAAGCCGGGTATTAAAATAGATCTAACTGGTTCGATGATTACATCTTCCAATGATCTTCCAATTAAATCATAATCTCCTTTCATTAATCCAGCAACTAAACCTGCAATATTTCCCCATTGCTTAATGGCATCCTTTAATTGTACATTCTGTCTTAAGATACTTCTTGCGTCTGCAGTTCTTACTTCAATTTGTGGATGCACAATGGTTACATGTAAACTAGGAGAAGGCAAGGCAATAATTTCTAAAGGGAAAATAGATCTTACTAAAGTGACGCCACCAAAAATACATGGAGCAATATTATCTGCATGCTTTACACCGGATGCTACTTTTTCTCCATTCATAGCAAATCGCACTAAATCATCTTTGGAAAAAATATTATTCAATAAATGATTCGCTCCTACCACAGCTCCTGCAGAACTTGCTGCACTTGAACCCACACCAGAACCTGGTTTGATCAACTTGTTAATCTTTACTTCAAAAGCCAATGGCGTTGTACCTAATTGCTTTTCTTCATATTCTTCAATCAATGCAATTAATGCAGCACCCGCTACATTCTTCTCTGGTTCTGTTGGTAAATTATAAGCATCGATATTGATAATTTGGATAGCTTCTGCAGCGCTATGACCTTCAACTCTTGGCACTAAGCGCATTTCCATTTCATCATATGGACTCTCTACGGCAAAACCGAGAATATCAAAACCACATACCATGTTGGCCACGGTAGCAGGTGATTTGATTTGTATCCATTGATTCATATTCATTTTATTAAACTCTTGCTGCTCTTATAATATCTGCAAATACGCCTGATGCTGTTACATCTGCACCAGCACCTGCTCCTTTAATCACTAAAGGTAATTCAGGATAACGCATACTATAAAATAATACTAAATTATCCTTACCATATAAATGATAAAAATCTGAGCTTGGTTGTATATGTTGTAAACCTACTTTGGCTTTTCCATTTTCATAAGAAGCTACAAATTTTAATTTACATCCTTCTGCCGCTGCAGCTTCGTATAACTTTTTAAAATGGGCTTCTTGTTTTTCCATCTCTGCATAAAAATCCGCTACAGATCCATTAAAACAAGAGGCTGGCAAGAAAGCATTATTACTAATATCATCCATTTCTATTTTCTGTCCTGCTTCACGCGCTAAGATCATAATCTTACGCATTACATCAGTTCCACCTAAATCCAATCTTGGATCTGGTTCTGTATATCCTTCGTCTTGTGCTTGCTTTACTACTTGCGCGAAGCTCTTTCCATCTGTTCCGCCAGCATAATTATTGAACACAAAGTTTAAAGTACCAGATAATACTGCTTCAATTTTATTAATAGTATCTCCACTTCTAATTAAATCATTCAATGTGCCAATAATAGGTAAACTTGCACCCACATTGGTTTCAAATAAGAAAGCTGCATTGTATTGTCTTGCCAATGACTTTAATTTAGCATAGTTCTCATATGGCGATGAACAAGCTATTTTATTACAAGCCACCACTGAAACTGCTTTCTCTAATAACTGTGCATATACATTAGCTACGGTCTCGTGGGCTGTTACATCCACAAATACACTGTTTCTTAAATTGTTTTCCAAAATAGCATGTACATAATCTGTAATACTACCTGGTTTTGCATTGGCTAATTGTTCTTTCCAATTAGTTAAATCCAATCCATCTACATTAATCAATTGCTTTTTACTATTAGCAATACCTACAATATTAATTTGCAGTCTTAATGATTTTTTTAAGTACTCCGCTTGTTTTTGTATTTGGTTAATCAACTTACCTCCTACATTACCAGCACCTGCTACATAAATATTTAATTGTTTGTAAGTTGTTTCAAAAAACTCTTCGTGTAAAACGTTGATTGCTTTTTTAACATCTGCACTAGCAATAACTGCAGTAATATTTTTTTCAGAAGAACCTTGCGCTATGGCTCTAACATTAATACCATTTCTTCCTAGTACTCCAAACATCTTACCACTCACCCCAGGATGATTGCGCATTTGCTCTCCTACCAAGGCAATGATAGATAAATCTTTCTCTATAATTAATGGCTCTACTTTTTGTGTATTAATCTCTTGCTCAAACTCTGCATCCACTGCTAATTTAGCTTGGTGTGCGTCTTGTACATTCACCCCTACACAGATTGAATGCTCTGATGAACTCTGTGTAATTAAAATAACATTAATTAATTTCTTAGCCAATGCATCAAATAATCTCTTAGAGAAACCTGGTATACCCACCATACCTGCACCTTCCAAACTTAACAAACACAAATCCTTGATACTAGAAATACCACGAATAAAATTATCATCCTTTGGTGAATTGTTCTCAATAATAGTTCCAGGATGATTAGGTTCAAAAGTATTCTTAATCCATACTGGTATGTTTTGATACATTACCGGTTGAATGGTTGGAGGATAAATAATCTTTGCACCAAAATGAGACAACTCCATTGCTTCTTGATAAGAAATTTGTGGAATCTCTTTGGCATTGCTCACCATTCTTGGATCAGCGGTCATCATTCCGGATACATCTGTCCATATTTCTAAAGCACTCGCTTTTAAAGCTGCTGCATAGATAGCACCAGTATAATCTGAACCACCTCTACCCAATGTAGTAGTGTTACCTTCTTTGTCTGATGCAATAAAACCTGGAGCCATATATACATCAAATGAATTATTTTCTTTTGCAGAAAAATAGGCTTGTATAGTTGAATCAGTTAATTCTTTATTGACTACAGCATTGAAATACTTGCTATCTGTTTTGATTAAATTTCTTGAATCAACCCATTGTTGCTTGATTCCTTTTGATTCAAAAGTGGCACTGATAATTTTAGAAGACAAGATTTCTCCGTAAGAGATAATTTTATCCTGCATACGCATGGATAATTCTCTTAACATGAATAATCCTTCGCAATTTGATTCTAATTCATTCAACAATTGCTTTACCATGCTCAAAGTGCTTGATTGCTGTTGTATAGGCAATAAAGCTCTTACTGCATCTAAATGCTTTTGTTCAATATTTTGAATAATGGTCTTATATGCCTCATTTCCTTGTGATGCACTTTGTGCTAACATCAATAATTGATCCGTCACCCCGCTCATTGCAGATACTACTACAATAGTGGGCTCTTTTTTGATGCTCTCTGTAACAATAGCTACTACCTTGGCTATTGCATCTGCACTTCCTACTGAACTTCCTCCGAATTTTAAAACCTGCATACAATTTGTTTTGAGTAGACTATATTAAATAGCCATACATATTATCATCATCTTTGTTAATCTCTGTATAATTAATCTGATATTTTTTCATATTCTCCATTAAAATATCATAATCTTCTTTCGTCTTTAATTCCAATCCCACTAATGCAGGACCTGCTTCTTTATTGTGTTTTTGCATGTACTCAAATCTAGTGATATCATCCGTTGGTCCTAAAACCAAATTCACAAAATCTTTTAATGCACCTGGTCTTTGTGCAAAACGAATTAAAAAATAATGTTTTAATCCTTCATACACCAAAGATCTTTCTTTTATTTCTTGCATACGATCAATATCATTGTTACTACCACTCACAATACATACAATAGTCTTTCCTTTAATTTGTTCTGCATAATCATCTAATGCAGCAATACTCATAGCGCCTGCTGGCTCTACTACAATCGCTTCTTCATTATACATCTGCAAAATAGTAGTACAGATTTTTCCTTCTGGAACTAAATGCATATCGTCTAATGCATCTTTACAAAATGCAAAAGTGATATCTCCAATTCTTTTAACTGCTGCACCATCCACAAACTTGTCAATCGTTTCCAGCTCTACTGGATGCTTTGCTTTTAAAGCTTCAAACATACTTGGCGCTCCTGCTGGCTCTAAACCAATTATTTTGGTACTAGGAGAATGTGCTTTAAAATAGGTTCCCACTCCAGCACTTAATCCACCGCCACCTACAGGAATAAATATATAGTCTATGGTTGGCTCACTCAATTGATTATAATCTTCCAAAATTTCTACACCCACTGTTGCTTGTCCTTCAATAATAGATGG
>CAWULX010000069.1:0-6556 GCA_963923775.1 uncultured bacterium | reverse complement strand
GCAGAAGCACAAAACCACTATCAAATTGTTCAACATGAAACCTTCGCTCCTATTTTATATGTGATGAAGTATACTACATTAGATGAAGCCATTGCTTTACAAAACGGTGTACCTCAAGGATTATCTTCAGCCATCATGACTTTAAATATGCGAGAGTCAGAATTATTCTTATCTGCAAAAGGAAGTGATTGTGGTATTGCAAATGTAAATATTGGAACTAGTGGCGCTGAAATTGGTGGCGCATTTGGTGGTGAAAAAGAAACAGGTGGTGGTAGAGAAAGCGGATCCGATGCATGGAAAGCATATATGAGAAGACAAACCAATACGATTAACTGGAGCAATAGTTTACCATTAGCTCAAGGAATTAAATTTGATTTATAAATATTACTAAATAACAAACATGTCAAGACCCAGTTTAACAGAATATGGTAGTTTTTATCAAACCTATATTAACTATACAAGTGGTAAGGATTACTCCATTCTAGTTCAACAATATCATGATAGAATCACTGAATCTTGGGCTGCTATACCAGCAGAAAGAACTAATTATGCTTATGCTGAAGATAAATGGACTATCAAACAAATGTTTCAGCACGTGATTGATACTGAAAGAATTTTTGCTTACAGAGCATTGGCCATTTCAAGAAATGAACCTGCTGCTTTATTAGGATTTGACGAGAACGAATATGCAAAAAATGCAACAGCTACTCATAGAAATTGGAAAGACATGTTAACAGAATGGAGAGTAGTAAGACAATCAACTAATTTATTATTTACCTCATTTACTGAAGAGCAAATGAAAGCCATGGGAACCGCAAGTGGCCACCCTATTTCTGTAAATGCATTAGGCTTTATCATATTTGGACACGCCCTACATCATTTACATATTTTGAAAGAACGCTACGGGGTGTAATGATGATGAAGAATTCAAAAACTTCGTATAAAAAAAGAACCCCTAACAAAAATTAGGGGTTCTTTTTTGCCTTTCGGCCATACTCATTTTTTGAAGTAGGGTTTAATTCCTAATCTTCATCAGAATTACTTTGAGGCATAAATATGCACTGCAAGCTGAACATCAGAATCAATCATTCCAACGCCATAGCTCACACCAAAAACTGTTCTATCTAATGGGAAGAAAGCTTCCGCAAAGAAACCTTTTTCTTTTTCTGTTCTATCTGCACTTCTAATAGTTGCAGGGAAGCTGATAGAAGCTTTAGTACCTTTTAAAGTTAAATCACCAGTTATTGTTACTTTATCGTTAGTAATGTATTTAATAGCAGTAATAGTAAAAGTTGCTTCACCAAATTTTGCTACATCAAAGAAATCTGCAGAAGCTAAATGGCCTTGTAATCTGTCACCAGCAGCATCTGTTACTTTATTACCAGCTACATCAATTACAAAACTTCCACCAGTTAATTTACCACCTAAAACTTGTAAAGAACCAGATTTTACTGGGAAATAGCCAGTGTGAAAATCAGAAGTTTTAGAACCTGTCCAGTTTACCTTGCTTTTTGTAGCATCTACTGTATAGGTTGGGGCTTGCTTTTTGATTTCTTTTGTGTTAAATGAAAATAAAGAGATGGAAGCAACCATCAATGTCAAAGAGAATAATACTTTTTTCATACTTTTTTATAAGTTTAAGAATGTAAAGATAAAAATCAATGTTTAAACAACAAAATTAAATTTTAGTGCTTTTTCAAGACTAATTTATGCCTTTAAACTAGTATCTTCGCCAAAATTTTATTTTTTATGAATTTGCATGAATATCAAGCCAAAGAATTACTAAAAAAGTACAATGTGCCCGTTCAAGAAGGTGTGGCAGTTGAAACAGTGGATGCCGCTGTAGCAGCTTATAATAAAATTGCTACTGAGACTAATAATAAGTTTGCAGTAGTAAAAGCGCAAATTCATGCAGGTGGTCGTGGTAAAGGTAAAATTGAAGGAACAGAACAAAGAGGTGTAGCAGTTGGTAAATCTGCAGCTGATATTGAAACATTTGCTAAAAATATTTTAGGAGGAACTTTAGTAACTATTCAAACTGGCCCTACTGGTAAACTAGTTAGCAAAATCTTGGTTGCTCAAGACGTTTATTACGAAGGTCCTCAACCAACAAAAGAATTTTATTTATCTATTTTATTAGATCGTGCAAAAGGCATGAATGTAGTTATGTATAGCACAGAAGGTGGAATGGATATTGAAGAAGTAGCACATAATACTCCTGAAAAAATATTTAAAGAGTGGGTTCACCCAGGTGGTGGCTTACAAGGTTTCCAAGCTAGAAAAATTGCTTTCAACTTAGGATTAAGTGGTGATGCAATGAAAAACTGCGTAAAATTTGTAACTAATTTGTACAATGCATATGTTGGATTAGACTGTGCTATGTTAGAGATCAATCCACTTTTCAAAACAGCTGATGATAAAATTATCGCAGTAGATTGTAAGATGAGTTTGGATGACAACGCTTTAATGCGCCATCCAGATATTGCTTCAATGAGAGATGTTACTGAAGAAGATCCTACTGAAGTGGAAGCAGGTGAGTTTAACTTAAACTTTGTAAAATTAGATGGTAACGTAGGTTGTATGGTTAATGGTGCTGGTTTGGCAATGGCTACTATGGATATGATTAAGTTAAGTGGTGGTGAGCCAGCTAACTTCTTAGACGTTGGTGGTACAGCTAATGCACAAACGGTAGAAGCTGGATTTAGAATTATCATGAAAGATCCTAATGTAAAAGCGATCTTAATTAATATTTTCGGCGGTATTGTACGTTGTGATCGTGTTGCAGCCGGCGTGATTGAAGCCTTCAACAAATTAGGGAATATCAATATCCCAATCATTGTTAGATTACAAGGAACTAATGCTGTAGAAGCTAAGAAATTAATAGATGAAAGTGGATTGAAAGTTCAATCAGCTATTCAATTAAGCGAAGCAGCTGATTTGGTTAAAAAGGCCGTTGCTTAGTTTTTATACGCCATTTTCGAAGAAAATAATGGCTATAAAAACTCTCTGATGATTTTAAAAAACCAACGATCAAATCGTTGGTTTTTTATTTTAAATATCTCTCTTTAAAAGATTAAAATTTCTAAGAAATTAATTTTACTTCTGTTAAGGCACTAAAAGAATAAACATGCCCAGTTGCAAGTTCTATGCACTCAATTCTTATTCTTCGCTTCTTCCCTCTTTTAAAAACCTTTCCCTTCATAGCTTCAAATAAAGTTCCTTCTGGTATATTGGCTACTAAATGATAGCCCTCTTTTTGAATGGCATTATACTTTCTTAAAACCAATAATAATTGTGTTTCGCCATTTGCAGTAGCTGCAGGATTTTTTATGGTCTTCAATAAACACTTCTTGATATCAGCTGGAAATAAATCCATTTGAATAAATTGAAATAATAATTGACCATAAATTAATTTCCATTCTTGACCATGCGTTTCTACCCTATTTTTATGCGCTTCATAACAAAGCAAATGCGCTAATTCATGTAAAAGTGTAATCAAGAATTCAAATGGATTTAAATTTCCATTAACAGAAATCTTATGATTCGCACCCATGAAAGGATGCCGATAGTCTCCCAAAACAGATTTTCTTGCTTTTGTAACGGTCAGATGTACTTTATACTCATTAATTAATTGAACCACTGGTTCAAAAGCCCCTTCTGGCAGAAACTGCCTCAATGCTGCTAATGGATGTTCAATTTTAGGCACAATACTTTACTGCTTCTTTAATGACCATTGAATTTCCAAAAAGGTATAAATCAAATAAATCCCCATGGATATAAATAATGTAGTGAACCCAACTGGCACAATATGTTGTTTTGAATAAATTAAGGCTGCTATTGCGAATAACATCATTTTTATTAAAGTCCCCATCATAACAGATTGAACCATTTGATTAGGTTTATTAGCATCCATCTTTTGTATTCTCCAAAAATTAAATAAAGACAATCCAAATAGCATTAAATTAACCACTAAAATAAAGGGAATTTTAACATCTTCAACTGGGAAAAAATAAATGCCGAACAATCCAATAGTGTTTAAAAACAAAAATAAAGCCAATATGGGTAAAAACTTTTTTAGCATTCTATTTTTTTGATTGTGTATCTCTAATAATTTTAAATAATGATACTAGTATAAACAAAAAGGGCAGTATCCATAAAAAAAGTGGTTTAGCATGCGGACTTAAGTAATGTTGATCAAGAAATTTACCCAGATACATTAAAACAATTAGTGCAACCGCCCATTGGCTTGCCAATCCAGCAAATTTTGACCATTGAAAATTTGAAGAATGCTTAGTCATTAGATGTTTGTCCTTCTGGTAATTGTAAAGGAATTGTATCCAATTGATTGGAATTACCTTCTGAAAGTACTTTTTTAAGCCCTTCAAGGTATTGCTCCTTATAATGAATTGACTGTTCTAAAGAATCAGTTCTTATTTTAAGTAATTGTAAAGCAGTTCTACTTTCTTTAGTACCATATCCCGGAATATAATATTTCAATGGTGTAAAGGCAATCAATGCTATAGTTAATCCAACTAATAAAATGAAACTGATGCTAAAAGCCAAATAAACAGACTTTCTGGATAATCTAAAGGCTAAAATTTCATCATAAGTATCATCATTTGTAATCACCAATCGGTAAGTATTGCTGCGCCTTTTAAAAGTATTATTAATGTCGAATTTTGCCATAGAGATAAATGCTAGTTAAAGATAAAACAATAATGTAAAAAATGAGTGATTCTACCTTAAATAAAGCAAATTAAATGTATTTTTAAGAAGTCTAAGATTCATGGATAAAAAAGTGAAATTCATACCCAAAAATAGCTCCCGACTTCTTTGTATCCTATTGGGTTGCATAGCGTTAAGTTATGCCGCAAATGCTCAAGACTCAACTAAATCCATTTTAGATATTAATAATTCTAAAATCGTAAAAAAAGTAAATGCACTTTTAGATTCTAACCAGAAGAAAATAAACAAATTTATTTTCAATAAAGCTGATTCTGTAAAATCCAAATTAAATAGAACAGTAAACAGTGCATTACCAAAAGAAGTTGAAAAGCCCCTACCTTATGAAAGACTACTCAATAAAAAATATACACTTGGAAGAAGAGCCTATCAAAACACTGTTGCACAATACAATTACTTTTTTAATGGTCAAGAAGAACTTAATGATATTATTTTAAGAGCAAGAAATCAATTTCAAGATGATTATACCAAATTACTTGATTTTTATGATTATGATTTAAATGATATTGCAAAAAATAGTATTGACTCTATTATTTACAGATGTAATGCTAATATTGTTTTACACGATTTAAGAAACAATTGGGTTGATGATGCCTATTTATTAATGGCAAAAGCCTATTTGTTTCACAAAAACTTTGATACAGCAGGGAGTATACTTCAATTTATCAATTACTCATTTGATGAAAAAGAAAATGGAGCCGATTTGCCTATTGGAAGCAATCTTAGAAACACAAAGGGTAAGTTTAGTATAGCAACTGTTGAAACGAATAGAATTTGGGAAAACGAGAATGTAAGAAATGAAAGTATGATTTGGCAAGCTAGGAACTATTTTGAAACCAATCAAATTAATGAGGGTCTTAGCTTATTGGAATTACTTAAATCGGATGCATACTTTCCAAAAAGACTTTACCCATTCTTATACGAACAATTAGCATATGGCTATTATTTAAGTGAATCTTACGAAAACTCTGCAAATTATTTAATTAAAGCACTTCCAAATGCTACTGATGCAACCGTAAAAGCTAGATGGTATTTTTTAATCGCACAAATGTATGATAAGGTTGATCAAAAAGCAGCGGCTTATCCATGGTATAAAAAAGCAAGTCAACTTTCTATCAATCCAATTTTAGGTGTTTATGCTACCATAAATATGATTCAATTTGATGTAGAAAAAGGTAATGCAAATTGGAAAACACTCTCAGAAAATTTAGAAAAATTAACTAAAAAAGACAGGTATATCCCCTATGCTGATATTATCTATTTTGAAATGGCCAAATTAGCAATTCAAAATAAAGATCTCCTACAAGCAAGTGATTGGCTTATTCAATCTGTGAAGAGAAATAGTAATAGTTTTGAACAAAGACAAAAAGCTTTTGAATTATTAGGTAGTATTCACTATGATTTAGGTAATTATTCAATTGCTAAAATAGCTTATGATAGCTTAACAGTTGTACTTAAAACCAACCCAAGTTTCGAGTCTATTATTGCAAGAAAAAAATGGATGAATTTTATTAGTAAGAATCAAACTAAAATGCAAATAGAAGACTCTCTACAGTATATTTATAAACAACCAGAAGAAATAAAAAAAGAGCTATTTACAAATTGGATCAAAAGATGGAATAAGAATGAATCTGATTTGTCAAATTTGTTATCAACTGAAACTAAAAAGGATGCCACAAAAGAATTTACAAATATCCTTCCTGAAAATAATTTTAATAAGCCTTTAAACGATTTTTATTTCCAAAATAAGAATTCAATTGTTAATGGAAAACAACAATTTATTCAAAAGTGGGGTGAAAGACCGAATGTGGAT
>CAWULX010000068.1:0-6623 GCA_963923775.1 uncultured bacterium | reverse complement strand
TTAAAAAAATCAAGAAAATTTTATTGTATCTGTTCTTAAGCTCATTAGCTTATGTAGTACTTATAAAATTTGTTAATCCACCTATTACCATTACTCAGTTGACTAACGCCTTTGGTCTTGGTCTTAAGCGAGATTATGTTTCTTGGGAAGACATGTCTTACAATATTAAACTAGCGGCCATTGCAAGTGAGGACCAGGTTTTTCCTGATCATATTGGTTTTGATTTTGACGCGATGGAAAAAAGCTTGAGACCAAAAAAGAAAAAGAAAAAATCAAGAATACCCCTTGGTGGTGGTGCTAGCACTATTACACAACAAACTGCTAAAAATGTTTTTTTGTGGCAGGGTGGTAGATATGATAAATACATTAGAAAAATTCCTGAGTTTTATTTTACTTTTTTAATTGAAATGGTTTGGGGTAAAAAAAGAATTTTGGAAGTTTATTTAAACGTAATTGAAACTGGTCCTGGTTGTTTTGGCGTAGAAGCTGCGGCGCAACATTTTTTTCATAAATCTGCTAAAAAATTAACACGTGCAGAAGCGGCAATGATTGTGGCTGGATTCCCTAATCCAAAAAAGTTCACCGCTGTTCCAATGAGCAGAAGAGTAGCTTGGCGCTATCCTCAGATTTTAAGAGAGATGAATAATTTAGAAGATGATGAAGATATTCAAGCGCTTTTAAAAAAATAGTCAATATTGATTAATCAAAGCAATGGCATTTTGTGTTCTTGCTTCTCCTGTTCCCGAAACAATACCCCAGGGTGTTTCTTGATTCATTAATAATTCTTTGTACAGCGCAAATAATTCTTTTCTTGGTTGTTCGTCAGGATATTCGCGCATTTCATCTGGGGCCCAAGGAAGGTCTATATCACAAAGCAAATATAGATCGTATTTTCTTTTACTAATCTCTTCTAAAATAAATGGATGACAATTATTGAAAACATATTCGCACCACACCTTCATTACATACATATCTGTATCAATAATTAAATGTGTTTTGTTTTGTTGAAGCGCTTTTTGTGTGGCGTTTTCTTCGTTGTTGATTTGGCCCTTTGCAATAGTTAATAGATTCTCAAAATTATATTCGGTTCCGTTTTTTGAAAGATATTCTCTTGCATACTCTTCACACCAAATAGTATTATATGTTTTAGACAATGCTGCACAAAGTGTTGATTTTCCGGTAGACTCCGGACCAATGACCACTATTTTCTTAAGCTTGTTCATTAATTGAAATTGATTGCTTTTGCTTTTTGTTGCCAACTGATTAAACCGGCAATAGCTAAAATTAATAAAACAATAAACTGAACACTCGTAAATGCATACCCTTTTATAAAGTAAAGAGGAATAGAAGCTATATTGGTTAATATCCACCAAACCCAACTCTCCACTTTCTTTTTAGCCATTAACCACATTCCAGTATATGCAGTGGCACTTGCAAATGCATCTGCCCAAGGAATAGCTTCGGGGGCAAATGCGGTTTTTGCATAAGTCAATAATAAATAGATGATGGCATAAATTACTCCAAAAAACAGGAGTTGTTGTGCCCACTCTTTTTTACTACTGTGTGTGATTTGTAAAACAAATGTCGTTTGATCTTCTGTTTTTCTAGTCCAAAGATACCAGCCATATATACTCATAATGGTATAATACAAATTCACACTTGCTTCTCCTAATAGGTGTCCCTTAAGGCTTAAATAAATATATAGTGTGGTATTGATTAATCCTGTTGGATAAACCAAGATATTTTCTTTTCTGCTATACCAAACCGATACAATCCCCATGATGACCGCAACCGCTTCAATGGGTGTGGTTTGAATAAGGCCATTGTATATAGATTGGAAAATTTCGTTCATTGTTTATTTTAAAAGACAAAGATACTTATTTAGCAGCTTTCATTTTTTCAAGCTGTGCTTCTAATCGGAACATCTCGTCTCTTAGTTTGGCCGCCTCCATAAAGTCTTGTGCTTTTGCAAATTTTTCCATTTGTTTTTTGGTTTGCATAATAGCTTTTTCCATTTGTGGAATAGTGGCATAATCTGTTTGATCCTCGGCGGCCATATTTAAACCATCGGTAGTTCTAATATTCATATTATTTAAATCAAAGCCTTTAATATCTAGGACTGCGGTTTGCGCCATTACCTGTTCTATACTCTTCACCACTGTTGTTGGTGTAATATTGTGCTCGGTATTGTATTTAATTTGTTTCGCTCTTCTTCTTTCTGTTTCGTCCATTGTACGTTGCATACTCTTGGTAATTTGGTCTGCATAAAAAATTACTTTACCATTTGCGTTTCTTGCAGCACGACCTGCGGTTTGAGTTAATGATTTTTCATTTCTTAAAAACCCCTCTTTGTCTGCATCTAAAACCGCCACTAGCGTGACTTCTGGAAGATCTAAGCCCTCTCTTAATAAGTTAACCCCCACCAATACATCTATCTCTCCTAACCTTAACTCTCTTAAAATTTCAACACGCTCTAGTGCATCAATATCACTATGAATATATTTCGATTTAATTTGAATGTTCTTTAAATAGCGGTCCATCTCTTCTGCCATTTTTTTAGTAAGCGTGGTTACTAAAATCCTTCCACCTTGTTCTACTTGCGAACTAATTTCATCTAATAAATCATCAATTTGATTTTTGGTGGGTCTTACTTCAATGGGCGGATCTAATAATCCAGTAGGCCTAACCACCTGTTCAACAATTAGACCATCTGTTTTTTCTAATTCATATTCGCCTGGTGTGGCACTTACAAAAATTGTTTGTCCTATAATTCTTTCGAATTCATTAAAATTCAGCGGTCTATTGTCCATAGCACTTGGCAACCTAAATCCAAATTCCACCAAATTCATTTTTCTACTTCTATCACCCCCATACATTCCTGAAATTTGAGGAATGGTTACATGGCTTTCATCAATTACGCAAATAAAATCTTTTGGGAAATAATCCAATAAACAGAACGGTCTAGTGCCTGGTTGTCTTCTATCAAAAAATCTAGAATAGTTTTCAATACCAGTACAATAACCCAATTCTCTAATCATTTCAATATCATACTCTACTCGCTCTTTTATTCTTTGTGCCTCAATGGGTCTTCCAATTTTTTTAAAATAATCTACTTGTGCGCGCATCTCATCTTGAACCTCATAAATAATTTCTTGCAACATTTCTTTTGGAGCTAAATATAAGTTAGCAGGAAAAATCGCGGCATTCTCCATTCGCTCTATTCTTTTACCAGACTCAATTTCTATGCTCTCTATGTTTTCTATTTCGTCTCCAAAAAAAGTAATTCTATATCCATAGTCTACATAAGGAAGGTTAATATCTACCGTGTCTCCTTTTACTCTAAAAGAAGCTCGATCAAATTCTGTTTCTGTTCTGTGGTATAAACTATTCACTAAAGCGTGAAGAAAAGCTTGTCTTGAAAAAGTCATACCTGCCTCAATTCTTATTATACCATTTTCATATTCGGTAGGATTACCCATACCATAAATACAACTCACGCTTGCAACGATGATTATGTCTCTTCTTCCGCTTAATAATTGTGCAGTGGCTTGTAATCGAAGCTTATCCAACTCTTCATTAATGCTTAAATCTTTTTCGATATATACACCCGAAGTGGGCAAATAAGCTTCTGGTTGGTAATAATCATAGTAAGAAACGAAATAACCCACAGCGTTGTTGGGAAAGAATTGCTTAAACTCTCCATAGAGTTGTGCAACCAATGTTTTATTATGTGTTAAAACAAGGGTTGGTCTTTGTACGTTTTGAATAAGGTTCGCAATAGTGAAGGTCTTGCCCGAGCCGGTAACCCCTAATAAGGTTTGGCAAGGATCTCCATTCAAAACACCCTCAGTAAGCTGTGCAATTGCTGTAGGCTGATCTCCTGATGGTGTATAATTAGAATGAATCTTGAAGGGCATTAAACTTTTCTATTTAGATACTGTGTATAATTAGGAAGTTCATAGGAATATTCTTCCTGCATAAATCTGGATGTCATTAAAAAGTCTGCAGTAGTTCTATCACAAGCCATTGGGAGATTCCAAGCAACCGCCAATCTTAATAATGCTTTTACATCACTATCATGGGGCTGTGCTTCCATGGGATCAAAAAAGAAAAATATAACATCAATATCTCCGGTTGCGATCATGGCTCCAATTTGTTGATCACCACCAAGGGGTCCACTTAATAATTTAACCACTGGTTGGTCTAGTGCTTCTTCCATTAATTTTCCAGTAGTTCCTGTTGCTACTAAAGAATGTTTGGATAAAGCGGTTTTATTGTGAATTGCCCACTCTATTAAGTCTTTCTTTTTATTGTCGTGTGCAATTAGGGCAATCTTTTTTCTTTTTTCTAAAACGCGAATATTTTTATTCATTTTTGATATTTTATGATATAGTGCTTTTACTTAACAAAGGTATGGCGATTAATATGATTAATATGGTAAGCAAACTGATATTAAACTGTAATAAAATTATAAACAGAAATAATAAGAATATTGGATAAGTAAACAACAATATACTAAATAGTACAGAATCATAAAATACCGATCCTTTTGTTTTTTTGTCTACAAAATTATGAACGAGTGTATAATAGGGTTTGTGAAAAAAATACCAGAAGTTTTTATGAATAATGGTTTTTTGTGTTGGAATATGAATATTCTCGTTTAATACTTGACAAACCTGGTTATTAAATGCAACACGATGGTGTGCATTTTCTATTTTTTGATCAAATAAAAATTCGGTGATAATAATATTAACTTTTTTCCCAATTCCTTTAAAATTATTATACGCTATTCCGGCAATATGAATAATTGGAAACACATTTAGTTGATGTAGTCCTTCTAAAATTCTTGCCGTTCCTTTTTTAAATGGTTGTAATTGGTGATCATTTACACAAACTCCTTCTATAAATATTAATACAGATTCTCCTTCTGAAATTAATTGGATTGATTTTCGAATAGCAAAATCATTTAAATGTAAAAATTCTTTTCCTTCCCTTAGTCTATACACGGGTATCATATTTAATGTATTTAATAAATACCTATAGACTCTTTTTTCAAAAACATCTCCCCTTGCTAAGAAAAAAACCCTTCTATTATAATATGCACCAATTATAATTGCGTCTAGAAAGGAATTAGGGTGGTTCGCTATAATAAACAAAGGGCCTTTAGTATCTAAAAGATGTTTGTTTTTTACATGGACTTCTTTACAAAAAATTGAAAGTGCCAGCCTAATGAAGAATTTTAAAAAATAGATCAACCTTTTTTGTATAAATATAAAAAAACCGCACCAATAATGATGCGGTTGTACTTACTAACTAACTAAAAACCCAAACAAAATTCTTTAAGATTTAGCTTCTTCAACAGTTGTAGCTATTTTAGCTCTAATTTTTGCTTCTATTTCATTAGCCATTTCGGGATTATCATGTAAAAGTTGTTTTACTGTTTCTCTTCCTTGTCCTAATTTATTAGAGTCATAGCTAAACCAAGATCCGCTTTTTTGAATAATATCTAATTCTACGCCCATATCGATAATTTCACCAATTTTACTAATACCTTCTCCGAAAATAATTTCAAATTCTGCTGCTCTAAATGGAGGAGCCACTTTGTTTTTTACCACTTTTACCTTCACTCTATTTCCTATTGCTTCATCACCATCTTTAATCTGAGTCATTCTTCTAATATCTAATCTTACAGAAGCGTAAAACTTAAGTGCATTACCACCAGTTGTTGTTTCTGGGTTACCAAACATTACGCCAATTTTTTCTCTTAATTGGTTGATGAAAATACAGATTGTGCCTGTTTTATTAATTGTTGCAGTTAATTTTCTCAAAGCTTGAGACATTAATCTTGCATGTAATCCCATTTTAGAATCACCCATTTCTCCTTCTAATTCACTCTTTGGAACCAATGCTGCAACGGAGTCAATAACCAATACATCTACTGCACCAGATAATATTAATCTATCAGCAATTTCTAATGCTTGCTCACCATAATCTGGTTGAGAAATTAATAAACTATCCACATCCACACCCAATTTTTTTGCATATGCACTATCAAAAGCATGTTCAGCATCTATAATAGCACAGATACCGCCTTTCTTTTGTGCTTCTGCAATAGCATGTATAGCAACTGTTGTTTTACCAGAAGATTCTGGTCCATATATTTCGATAATTCTACCTTTTGGTAAACCACCAATTCCTAACGCAGTGTCTAGTCCAATAGATCCGGTAGAAACCACTTCTTGTGGTTCTTGACTTCTTTCATTCATCATCATTACACTTCCTTTACCATAATCTTTATCGATTTTATCCATGGTTAATTTTAGTGCCTTTAATTTTTCTGCGTTACTCATAGCTTGTCGTTTTATTAGTTTCTTGTATAATTTATGTGAAGGTATGGATAAATTGTTAATAAACTAAAATATTTAGTAAAATTTTACTAATTTGATTAGTTAATATTGTTAAATTGTGTCTTTATTTTAATTAACATATTGATTTTCAATTATTTAATTTTTAGTATTATTTTTAGTAATTTTTTTATTTTGCTAATTTATAGAAGGAATTTTAATTTAAATAGAGTATTTATACCTTGTTTTGATAGTATTTAAAAGTAGTTGAATTTATTA
>CAWULX010000067.1:0-6877 GCA_963923775.1 uncultured bacterium | reverse complement strand
TAGGGGATATCTTATTACATGTATTGTTTTACGCAAAAATTGGTACAGAGCAAGGACAATTTACTTTGCAAGATTCTATCGAAGGGATTTCCAAAAAATTAATTCATAGACATCCTCATATTTATGGTGATGTAAAAGCGGATGACGAAGAGACGGTGAAGAAAAACTGGGAACAATTAAAATTACAAGAAGGGAAAAAGTCTTTATTAGAAGGTGTGCCTAATAGTTTGCCAGCTATGGTAAAAGCTTTTAGAATTCAACAGAAAGTAAAACAGGTAGGTTTCGAATGGGAGAACATAGGGCAGGTTTGGGATAAGGTAGAAGAAGAGATTGAGGAATTAAAGGCTGAAATAAATGCCAAGAATCAAGATAAAATGGAAGCAGAATTTGGAGATGTATTGTTTAGCTTAATTAACTATGCTCGTTTTTTAAATATTGATCCAGAGACCGCATTGGAAAGAACAAATAAGAAATTCAAGTATCGTTTTGAATTATTGGAAACCTATGCAAAAGATAATGGACTAGATATTGCAAGTTTAAGTTTGGCCGAAAAAGATGCCATCTGGAATAAGATTAAAACAAAAAAGCCCCTATAGAAAATAAGGGCTTTTTTTTAATTTCGATTGTTTTATTAATCATTCAAATTCAAGATAAAAGCATAGTTGCCAAAATATCCAGGATATACTCCAGATATCTTCACTGAATTACCAGTAATTTTTTTCAAAGCTTCATAGAATTCCTCTACTGAATTAACTGGAGTATCGTTTACTTGTGTAATTACGAATCCTTTTTCAATTCTACTCTTTCCAATAATGCCATCACCTAATTCTTTGATAATAACTCCACCTTCTAAATCATTTTTTTCAGCAGTAGCTTTATCTAAGGTTTCTAATTTGCCACCTAATTTACTGCCAATCTTGCTAGTTGTTGCTAAATCTGTAGTGCCTAATTTACCTTTTAAAACAACATCAAGGGTAATTTCTTTTCCTGCGCGTTTAACCACTACATTAATTTTATCACTAGGCTTGTACTTTGCTACTTGCTCTTGTAGTTCGCCTGATGATTTGATACTTACTCCATTAAACTTAGTAAGAATATCGCCTTTTTTGATACCAGCAGCTTTTGCGGCACCACCTTCTAATACATCTGTAATGATAATACCATCACCTTCTTTGTATTTAACATCTAATTCGTCAGTTAATTTTTTTAATTCTTCTTCTGCAATGCCTTCTTTAGGATAACTAATTCCCAAGTAAGCTCTTTGTACAGTTCCAAACTTTACAATATCAGTTACTACTTTCTTAACAATATTCACTGGAATGGCATAAGAATAACCAGCATATGCGCCAGTAGGAGACATGATAGCTGAATTAATTCCAATAAGTTCACCATTGGTATTTACTAAAGCACCACCGCTGTTTCCTTGGTTTACAGCAGCGTCTGTTTGAATAAATGATTCAATAGGTTTATCACTTTGTCTAGAATTGATATCTATATTTCTATTTTTTGCGCTAATAATGCCAGCAGTAATAGTAACATCCAATGATAATGGATAGCCAATTGCCAATACCCATTGACCTAATTTTAAATCATCACTATTGCCGTATACTAAATAAGGCAATGAAGATGCTTCAATTTTAATAACCGCTAAATCAGAACTTGGATCAGTTCCAATCACTTTTGCCTTGTAGGTTTTTTTATTGGTTAACGTAACACTAATCTCATCAGCGCCATTTACTACGTGGTTATTAGTAACAATATATCCATCTCCTGTAATTAATACACCACTTCCACTTGCTCTTTGCTCAGGAATAATTCTTGGACCACCAAATGCATCCCCAAACATATCATCTCCAAAGAAATCAAAGAAGGGATTTCTTTGTCTTGGTTGATTACCTTGTTCAACTTTTTTTGCATTGGTCTTTGTTTTAATATGCACTACAGCAGGGGAGGCTGCACTGGCAGCTGGGGTAAAATCCACTGTTGCAGATGGAGCAGTCCCATTCATAAAACTAGCATAGTTGGCTGGAAGTCTTCCATCACTGTAAAATGAATCATTGTTTTTCATCCATTTACTATAGCCCCAAATACTAGCTAAAGTGGTCATTGCACTGATTCCAATAATGGTTAATACATTTTTAAAATTTAAGTTCATAGCTAAAAATGGTTGTTTAAGTTCTTCAATTTCAAATTTTGTGCCATTGATCTTTCAAAAGTACAAAGCTGTAACCTTGTCACCAATAGATGACAACTTGTTTAACAAAATATTTACGAAAATGTTCGTTTATTGATTAATTTAACCTTGCTAAAAAGGACAAAGTATCCACCCCGTCGGCATATTGATCCAATCTTGGGGCTTGTAAGCTTCCATAATCCAATCCACCCTTTCCAACGATGCATTGAATATCCTCCATGTTAAATGTTGGGATATTTTCAGGCTCGTAAAACTGATAATGTACCTGTGAAATGGCTGCAAATGGAGATGGGTTTTCGCTTAATAAAACTGCTCCCGAATTCATGTAAAATTGTCGGGTCATCATTAATAAGGCCAATTGATAATCATAGTTATGTTTGAATTTATGATTATCTAAAAGAAAATCATATTTATTTAATGCAGCTAGTAAGGGTTCAAAAGCATAGCCGGTGGGTACCCATAATTGTGTAACATTTCTGCATCCCATACCAAAATATAACATCATGTCATCTGCCAATAAATCTAATGTTTCAGCTGATTCATTGCCATTTAGAATAGCAATACTGGTTTTGTTTTTGCGTATAATATGCGGGAATTTACCAAAATAATATTCAAAATATTGGCTGGTATTATTACTGCCAGTTGCAATATATGCATCGCAGTTTTTTAATTGATCTTGAATAATAATTTGTTCTTTCCATTGTGGTTTAATTTTTATTAAAGTAGCTATTACATATTCCATAAGCACTTTGTCTTTGGTAGATAATTTAACAACGGCTATATGGCCTGCCATTAATGTACTCAATAAATCATGGAACCCCACTAGAGGAATATTTCCAGCCATAACAATACCTATTTTTTTATGGGTACAAGTTTTTGATATTTGGGGATATAAGGCAGCCCATTCCATTAATGCTTGTTCTTGCAAGAATTGTTTATAAATTTGATGAATAGATGCATCAATAAATCTGGGAATAAACCAGGCATTCTCAACTTGAGCCCTTTGTTTAACTTCTTCTAAAGCTGGGTTATTTTGCTTCATCAATTCTTGTCCTAATGCCACAAAACCAGCTATCCTTGCTTGAATTTCCATGTTTTTGTTTACCTTTATTCCACGAAAGTACGTTACTAATTTTTAAATTTTTTTTATGGCACTTAAAATAACGGATGAATGTATTAATTGTGGAGCTTGTGAACCAGAATGTCCCAACAATGCGATTTACGAAGGAGGTGTAGAATGGGCTATGGCTGATGGAACAACAGTGAAAGGATCCTTTACCTTAATGGATGGTTCTATAGTAGATGCAGGAAATAGAAATGCACCAATTGCAGCAGATACATACTATATCACCGCTAATAAATGCACAGAATGTCAAGGCTTTCATGAAGAGCCACAGTGTGCCGCAGTTTGTCCAGTTGATTGTTGTGTGAATGATGAATTGTATCAAGAGACAATTGATCAGTTGCTTGCAAAAAAAGAAAAATTACATTTGTAATAATCGAATAAAAAAAGGGAATTTGATTCCCTTTTTTTATTTTTAAGTATTAAAATCTAGACAGACGATAAATGAAAAAGAAAGTTGCTTTAGTTACTGGAGGTTTAAGCTCAGAAGCGCAAATAAGTTATAAAAGTGCAAAGACAGTAATGAACGCTTTGGACAAAGACAAATATGATGTTTACTTAATTGATATTCATCCAACAGGTTGGTGGTATGAAAATGCAGCAGGCGAAGAAGTAGCAGTGGACAAGGCTGATTTTAGCATTGTTGAGGCAGGACAAAAAATTAATTTTGATGTTGCATTAATGTGTATACATGGCACACCAGGGGAAGATGGAAAAATGCAAGGCTATTTTGATTTGATTGGACTTCCTTATACAAGTTGTGATACTTCTACTTCCGCTTTAACTTTTAATAAAAGATATACTGTTGCAGTTGCTGGCTTTGGAGGAGTGGGTGTGGCAAAATCACTTCATTTATTTATTGAATCACCTACTAGTCCTGAGGCTATTTTAGCACAATTAAGTTTACCTGTTTTTGTGAAGCCAAATAATGGAGGTAGCAGTTTGGGTATAAGTAAAGTAAATACTGCAGAGGAATTAGCGCCAGCTTTAGCAAAAGCATTTAAAGAAGATACCCAAGTATTGGTAGAAGAATTTATTAGTGGTAGAGAGTTTACTATTGGTGTATTTAAATCAAAAGGAGTTACTACAGTGCTTCCTATCACTGAGATTATTACAGAGAATGAGTTTTTTGATTTTGAGGCAAAATACCAAGGTAAAAGCAAAGAAATTACACCTGCCCAAATTTCAGATACTATGTTTGCAGATTTAACCGCTGCTGCAAAAAAAGTATATGCGACTTTAAATTGCAGAGGAGTGGTGAGAATAGATTTTATCTATGATGAAAAACAATCCAAAGCATTTATGTTAGAAGTAAATACAGTGCCTGGACAAAGTGAAGCAAGTGTAATACCACAACAAGTAAGAGCATTAGGTTGGACATTGACTGATTTTTATGGAACTATTATTGAAGACACATTGGCTGCTAAATAAATAAAAAAAGAAACATTGGAAGCTATTGATAAATTACTAAAAAAGCCTTTATGGGTGAATATCTTAACTGGTATTGGTGCCATATTGTTTTTGTTAATAATATTTTTCTTTTCATTAGGCTGGATTACTGGAAATGGTAAAACGGAGAAAGTCCCAGCAGTAGTGGGTTTGGATGCATCTGCTGCTGAGAAAAATTTAACCTCTTTAGGTTTTGATGTGGTGCTTCAAGACTCTATCTATGTAGATACTTTAGCAAGAAATTCTGTACTTAGACAAACACCTGATGCAGATGAAGTGGTGAAAAAAGGAAGGACAGTATATTTAACTATCAACCGAACAGTGGCTCCTCAGGTGGACATGCCCAACCTAATCGGGTTCTCACTTAAAAGTGCTGAAACTTATTTAAAAGTATTGGGTTTAAGAATGGGTACCATAAGTTTAGTTGCTGATAGAAATAAGAATGTGATTTTAGACCAACTAGTTGGAGGAAAGCCAATTGCTCCAGGTGCAAAAATTGCTTCTGGTACAGTTGTAAACTTTTTAGTGGGAGATGGAGGTGCAGCAGCAGGCTTTGAAGTGCCAGATTTAATAGGTTTAACAGTCAATATGGCTAAAAATAAATTAGCTTCAATGGGATTATTAATTGGAATAATAAGTTCTAATACTGCTATTACTGATACCGCTAATGCATTTATTATTCAACAAAGCCCTAGTCCATATACTGGACAACTAGATTCATTGGGTATGCCAATGAAAAACTTGACCATGCAAGGTGGTTCAATTGATATTGTAGTGGATAGAGTAGCACCTGTTATTTCTAAAGATTCAATTAAGTAAAAGTTTAAATAAAAGGTTTATGAAAACAATTTCAGTAGAAGATTTAAAAGCAAAAATAGATGCTGGCGAAAAAATTAATTTAGTTGATGTTCGTGAACCTCATGAACATGCTGCTTTTAACATTGGAGGAATATTATTGCCATTAGGTAAAGTGCAGGGCTTAGAGACAGACGACATAGATCATTTAAAAGAAGAAACTGTATATGTTTATTGCAGAAGCGGCAATAGAAGCGGTCAAGCATGTTTAATGTTAGAACCTTATGGTTTTAAAGACATTATCAATGTAAGTGGTGGTATGTTAGCTTGGCAAGAAAAATTTCCAGGATAATTTTCGAAATATTAGCTTAAGTTTATTATTTAAATATAATTAGATGAAAAAACTTTTGCTTGGCTTTTCTTTAATACTTATTACTTGTGTTATTTATTTGACAGCCTGTCAAGCTCCGGCTTCTAATACACAAAACATTTATCATGATACTTCAGGTAGAAATGATATTTTATCTGGAGGTGTTCAGTTAATTCCTATTCAAACAGACAAAGGGGTATTTAATGTTTGGACTAAAAGAGTAGGAAACAATCCAAAAATCAAAGTATTATTATTACATGGTGGCCCAGGTGCTACGCATGAGTATTTCGAATGTTTTGATTCATTCTTGCCTGCTGAAGGTATAGAGTACTATTATTATGATCAATTAGGTTCTGCTTATTCAGATAACCCTAATGATAGTTCATTGTGGAATTTGCCAAGATTTGTGGAAGAAGTGGAAACTGTGAGAAAGGCATTGGGTTTGGATTCAACTAATTTTTTCTTATTGGGACATTCTTGGGGAGGTATATTAGCAACAGAGTATGCTTTAAAATACCAACAAAATATGAAGGGTATTATTATCTCTAATATGGTTCCTTCTATTCCAGATTATATTAAATATGCGAATGATGTTTTGGGGCCTAAATTACCTAAAGACGTTCTAGCGAAAATTAGAGCATTTGAAGCAAAAGGAGATTATACCAATCCTGAGTATTTAAAAATTGTTGAAGATTATTACTATCCTGAACATGTGTTAAGAATGCCACCAGCAACATGGCCTGATCCAGTGAAGAGGGCTTTTGCAAAAATGAATTATCCTTTATATCTAAGAATGCAAGGTCCTTCAGAATTTGGCGTAGTTGGAGATGCAGTTTTAAAAAACTGGGATAGAAAGGCAGACTTACATAATATTTACCGTCCATTATTAAGTATCGGAGGGGAATTTGATACCATGGATCCAAAAGCTATGGAAGCTTTATCTAAA
>CAWULX010000066.1:0-6891 GCA_963923775.1 uncultured bacterium | reverse complement strand
ACTTTAACAATTCAGTAGCCCCAACAAAATGGGGTTTTTGATCAATAATAATACATGCATTAGGAGAAATACTTATTTCACAATCAGTGAAAGCATATAAAGCATCAATCGTAATATCAGGAGAAATGCCTGTTGCCAAATCAATTTGTATCTCTACTTCAGCAGCAGTTACATCCGTAACTTTTTTAATTTTAATCTTGCCTTGATCATTGGCTTTGGTAATACTTTCCATTAATTGAGTAGTAGTTACTCCATAAGGAACATCTCTAATAACCAAAGTCTTTTTATCTAATTCTTCAATATGTGCTCTAACTCTTATTTTGCCGCCTCTTTTACCATCATTATAATTAGAAGCATCTACCATGCCACCTGTTTGAAAATCTGGTAATAATTCAAATTTTCTACCTTTTAAATACTTAACGCTAGCTTCTAATAATTCATTAAAATTATGAGGCAATATTTTAGTTGATAAACCCACTGCAATACCGTCAGCACCCTGTGCCAATAATAAAGGGAATTTCATTGGCAAAGTAACAGGCTCCTGCTTTCTTCCATCATAACTTAAAGCCCATTCTGTGGTTTTTGGATTAAAAGCTACTTCTAATGCAAACTTGCTTAATCTAGCTTCAATGTATCTTGAAGCTGCAGCTGCATCCCCTGTTCTAACATCACCCCAGTTTCCTTGTGTCTCTACTAATAAATTCTTTTGACCAATATTCACCAATGCATCACCAATACTAGCGTCACCATGTGGATGATACTGCATGCTTTGTCCTATAATATTTGCCACTTTATTAAATCTTCCATCATCCATTTCTTTCATGGCGTGCAAGATTCTTCTTTGTACTGGTTTTAAACCATCTTCAATAGCTGGTACTGCTCTCTCTAAAATTACATAAGAAGCATAGTCCAAAAACCAATGTTTATATTGTCCTTGAACACCTGATTCATTTTCTGTAACCCTAATTAAGTTTTTTTCTTTTGCCATATTTATTCATATTAGAAGATACTATAATCTATGTGTATCTTCACTTCCGTCTTTCAAACTGTTTAATTCAATAAAAACAATATCTGTTATTGCTTTTACTTCATGCCAAATTTTTGCAGGAATGATTACTCTTGATGGAGCTTTAATAATCATTGTGCCCATTTCTTGGGTTTGAATATCTTTCCAATTTAAATTAATCTCTCCCTGAACTAATAACATTTCTTCTGGATTTTTACCTTTATAAAGTCCATTATGATAATGCTGCCCACTTACAGTTCCCGCATTTCTATAAACCAATAAAAACTCTCCTGTTCTGTCTGTAATAAAATAGTGCAAGGCGCCTCTTTCATCCAAAGCTTTAAGATCTATTGCATTTACTTGTATAGACATAATTATTTTTTATTCTTCTACAATCTGATTTGATCCTCCAGGCATTTGAACAACGATGTCTTTCCATCCTTTTTCCCATTCGCCCACAAAAACTATTTTACCCAATTCTGCCATTGCTTTTAATCTGTATACTATAAATGCGTCACCAGTCTTTACTTTCATTTTTGCTAAAATATTAGATAAAGCACTAGGAAGCTTTTGTGCATTTTTAGTTAATAAGGAAAGTATTTCTTTATCATAGAAGTTAATATCCATATTCACTATTTTCTTTCCTCCTTCTAAAAATTTTACCGCTTCTTGTTCAGTACAAATTTTCTTCCACTCATCTGGATCTAATTCAAACTCACTTAAAGTTATAGGTCTAGCTAATTTTTTTGCTTTTAAAAATTCCTTGGGTTGAATCTGACTTAGGTAGGTTGGATAAAACAACTGACCTTTTTCATTTAAAAATGGTAAATTATTTAAATATAAAACTTGAACCCTGCCTTGGAATTCTTTGAATTGACTCATTAACCAATAATAACCACAAACATCATGTGCATTTTGTCCCATCCAGATCCAAATACTTTCATTCTCATCATGATTTAAAGAATTGATTAATTGGTGGACAGTTAGTCGATCATCTACAATATCTAGCTGATCGGTATAAGGAGAATGTAACAAAACATTTGCCCACCAGTTTTTTCTCAATTGAAACCCTTCTGTTTCATATATATCCATCAAAGGTCCAACTGCATAATCATCTTTAATTTCGATTATTCTTCCAGCAAGACTTTCATCTAATGCTATAGCTGCTTCCAAAGCTGCAATATCTGCAGTATTAAATACTATGTGTATCATTTGCTTTATCTAGTTCTACTTTTAAATTATTGATAATAAAATCTTGTCTCTCAGGAGTGTTTTTACCCATATAGTATTCTAACAAATGTTGAATATGATCTCCTTGCTCTAATAAAACCGGCGCCAATTTAATATCCGCTCCAATAAACTTGCCAAATTCATCAGGACTAATTTCGCCCAAACCCTTAAATCGAGTGATCTCAGGTTTAGCGCCTAATTCTTTAATGGCATTTTGTTTTTCTTGCTCGTCGTAACAGTAAATGGTCTTTTGTTTATTTCTTACTCTAAACAAAGGAGTCTCTAAAACATATATATGGCCTTTTTTTACTAAATCAGGGAAGAATTGTAAAAAGAAAGTAAGCATTAATAAACGAATATGCATACCATCCACATCGGCATCGGTTGCAATGACAATTTGATTATACCTTAAACCTTCTAAACCTTCCTCAATATTTAAGGCATGTTGCAATAAATTGAATTCTTCATTTTCGTAAACTACTTTCTTTGTTAAACCAAATGCATTTAATGGCTTGCCTCTTAAACTAAATACCGCTTGTGTATCTACATTTCTGGATTTAGTAATACTTCCACTTGCAGAATCTCCCTCTGTAATAAATAAAGTGGTATTTTGTTGATTTGATATAAATACTTCTTTATTCTTAGTTGGTACATCATCATTTAAGTGTACCCTACAATCTCTTAATTTCTTATTGTGCAAATTAGCTTTCTTAGCTCTTTCATTAGCTAATTTTTTGATCCCTGCTAATTCTTTACGTTCTCTTTCGTTTTGCTCAATTCTTTTCTTTAATGCATCTGCAGTAGCTGGATTTCTATGTAAGAAATTATCTAATTCTTTTGCTAAAAACTCTGTGACAAAGTTTTTCATACTTGGCCCACCTTCCGCTACATTTTGAGAACCTAATTTAGTTTTAGTCTGACTTTCAAAAACGGGTTCTTGAACTCTCACGGATATAGCAGCAACTATGCTTGTTCTAACATCTGATGCTTCGTAATCTTTTTTATAAAAATCACGAATTACTTTTACATAGGCTTCTCTAAATGCTTGCTGATGTGTTCCTCCTTGAGTAGTATACTGACCATTTACAAATGAAAAAATATCTTCTCCATAATCATTGTTATGTGAAATAGCTACTTCAATATCTTCTCCGCTTAAATGTATAATGGGATATCTTAATTCATCTGGATTTGTTTTTCTTTCCAATAAATCCAATAAACCATTCTTACTTATAAATTTTTTATCATTAAAATAAATACTCAAGCCTGCATTTAAGTAACAATAATTCCAAAGTTGACTTTCTATGTATTCATAAATAAAGTGAAAGTTTTTAAACACAGTAGTGTCAGGTACAAAACTTACCAATGTTCCATTGGCTTCGGTTGTTTTAGTTTCTTTGGTTTCTTCAATTAATTGACCTTTCTTAAAACTAGCAGATCTTGTTTTACCCTCTCTAAATGCAGTTACTGTAAAATCCTCACTTAATGCATTTACCGCCTTGGTACCCACTCCGTTCAAACCTACTGATTTTTGAAAGGCTTTACTATCGTATTTGGCTCCAGTATTAATTTTACTTACCACGTCTACGATTTTGCCTAAAGGAATACCACGGCCATAATCTCTTATTGTAACTCTTTTGTCCTGAATACTTATTTCAACTTGTTTACCATAACCCATGGTATGTTCATCAATACAGTTATCGATGACTTCTTTGATCAAAACATAAATTCCATCATCGGGCGCCGAACCATCACCCAATTTACCGATATACATACCGGGTCTTAATCTTATATGTTCTTTCCAATCTAAAGACCTTATGGAGTCTTCATTATATTCTACGGGTACTTTAGCTTCTGCCATAATTATCAATACTTTAGGGGCATAAAAAGCCCCGACTTTGTGCAAATCTAATTCTCAAACGGCCTTAAGCCATCTAAAATTGTTCAAAATGACCTAAATGTGGATAAATGGATTAAAGCACTATCTTTAACCAATCGAAAATGCACCTAAATATCCCATTGTTGACCTCGAATGGATCAAATCCCAGGCAATTGATTTAATGCCAGAAAACCTTCAATTTCAAGATTTTTTGAGGCAAATGGATAGTGATAGCTTAGATAAAACCGTTTTAAACCTATCCAATACCATTTCACCTCAGATAGACTGTACCCTGTGCGGTAATTGCTGTAAGAGTTTGATGGTAAATATAAATAACCAAGAGGCAGACAATCTTGCTGCTCATTTAGGGCAAAACAGAACAGAATTTGATAAAAACTATCTAGAAAAAGGGGAATCAGGTAGAATGGTTTTAAATGCTATTCCTTGTCATTTTTTGGTGGGTAATAGTTGTAGTGTTTATGAACACCGATTTGAAGGATGCAAAGAGTTCCCAGCTTTTCATGTAAAAGACTTTAATAAAAGACTTTTTACTACCTATATGCATTATGATAGATGCCCTATTATTTTTAATGTATTGGAAACTTTGAAAAAAGATTTGGCATGGCAATACGATTCGGAGTAGATCGTTTAATTGAAAGTAATCCATCTTGGAAAACTTCTTCTATTGGTTTTTTAACCAATGATGCTGCCAGAACATGTGATCAAATTCATAGCCGTGTTGCTTTATTAAATGCTGGATTTAATTTACAAAAACTTTTTTCTCCAGAACATGGAATTGATACAAAGGGGGCTGATGGTGCAAAAATGAATGATGGCATTGATCCATTAACACAATTGCCTATTGTCAGTTTATATAGTGACCAATATGCACCTTCTGAAAGAGATTTAACTAGTATAGATATTTTATTGTTTGACATTCCAGATGCAGGAACCAGATTTTATACTTATTTATGGTCTTTGACTTATTTCATTGAAACTGCGGCGAAATATAATAAACCTATATATATATTGGATAGACCAAATCCACTAAGTGGAAATTTAGCCATGTGCGAGGGCCCATCCCTTGATGAAACTGTTTCTAGCTTTATTGGAAGATTTAATATTCCCATAAAACATCAATGTAGTTTTGGAGAATTAGCATTATACTTTAATAAAACAAAATCTTGGAATGCGCAACTTGAAGTAATTGCATGTAACGGATTGACAAGACAAGATTTATTTGGCGCATGGAAACAACCCTGGATAGCTACTTCACCAGCTTTACAAAATTTTAATGCGTGTTTATTATATCCAGGATTTTGTTTTTTTGAAGCCACTAATATTTCCATTGGTAGAGGAACATCTTATTCTTTTGAATGGTTTGGAGCACATTGGTTAAATATGGATGCTATTGTAGCGGTATGTAAAAATATGTTTCAACAAGATCTTGAAATGGATATGCTAAGTCTTTCTTTTAAAAGAGAAAAAGAATGGCTACCTGGGATACACTGTAAAGTAAAAGATCCTGAAAACTATGATGCCGTATTGAATGGGCTATTGATATTAAAAATTATAAAAGACTTGCATCCACAATATTTTGATTGGGCGCCCTATCCAACATTAGCTAATCCAACTGGTAAAAATCATCTTTCATTACTTTTAGGTATTCCAAATGCAGAAGAAATTTTTGAATTACCCTTACAATCATGGTTACAAAAAGTTCAAATACTATTAAAAGTAGACTATTGGAAAAAAGAAATTGCACCTTATTTACTATACCAATAATATCATGAGTAAAATAGAATCAGTTGCCATATTATCAAATAGCTTTTCTGGTAAACATAAAGGTAATAAAACAGCTAAATGGTTAAATGAACAACTTAACGCTAGGTGTATTAGAAATACTATTTTTTTAAATAATTGGCCAACAAACGAAACCCTTCATACCTACACAGACTGTTGGATAATTGGAGGAGATGGCACTATAAACTATTTTATTAATTGTTATCCCAATTGCAAAATACCTATAGTGTTATTCAGTGGTGGCACAGGAAATGATTTTGCTTGGAAATTATATGGTGGCATATCAAACGAATCTTTATTTAAAACTATTTTTGAAAGAACTCCTCAATACATTGATGCAGGAAAAGTGAACGACAAATTGTATATAAATTGTTTGGGTATTGGATTTGATGGAGAAATAGTTGCTTCAATGAAAACTATTAGATTCATCGGTGGACATTTTGGTTATTTATTAGCAGTGATTTATAAAATTTTATTCTTTAAAGAATCATTTTTAAAAATTCAAACTGAAAACAAAAATATTGAAGGTTATTTCTTACTAGCCCTATTTGTTAATTCCTCTAGAGCAGGCGGCGGATTTTTTATTGCCCCAACTGCACAAATTAATGACGGTTTTTTAGACATGGTTTTGGCTGATAAAATGCCAGTTTGGAAAAGATTATGGCATTTGCCCATTATAAAAAAAGGTAAACATTTGCACTACCCTTTTATTACACATCAACTCGGAAAAAACTTCACAATAACTTCAGAGAAAACTTTGCCCATTCAATTAGATGGAGAATTATTTTATAGCAATAAACTTCAAATATCTAATTTACACAAGCAATTTTTATTTAGACTCTAAAGAATCTTTTTCCACCCTTCTTGTGCCTGCATACATTTCGTATTCCAATAATCTGCAATCAATCTTTGCATTTAAAAACTCAATTCTTCTACTTGGCTTTAATCTTATTTTTTTAGCCAATTCTAAATTACC
>CAWULX010000065.1:0-6939 GCA_963923775.1 uncultured bacterium | reverse complement strand
ATTTTAATCAACTATATTTTCAAAAAAGAGCTCAAGAGATAGTCAAAACAATGATATTAAAAGAAGACAATGCAAGTTATAAGTTAAGTTATTTAGCTTCTTCTGACACAAATGTGTCTAATCAAAGTTGGGTCTTAGGATATATTGAAGAGAATAAACATGTTTATTTCTTTGTTTTGTCTACAAAATCATTAAAAGCAGATAATCTATCTAATAAGAATATTGACATCTTAAAAAAGATCTTATTAGAACAAGGATTTTTAAAAGGCAAGCGTTAATTATCAACCTTTATTAAAGTAACTCATGCAATATTATTGTAACTCGTTAACCAATTACAAAAAATTTATTACACGCGAAGTAAAAGTGGGTAATTTAGTTATTGGCGGTGGTCATCCAATTAGGGTGCAAACCATGACTACTACCGATACAATGGATACAGAAGCAACAGTTGCTCAAGTAATCAAATGTATTGAAGCGGGGGCTGAGTTAGTTCGTATAACTGCACCTAGTAAAAAGGAAGCAGAGAATTTAGCATTGATTAAACAAGCTTTAAAGGAAAAAGGATATGACACTCCTTTAGTGGCTGACATTCACTTTACACCTAATGCTGCAGAAATTGCTGCTAAAATTGTAGAGAAAGTAAGAGTGAACCCTGGTAATTATGTAGACAAGAAAAAATTTGAACAAATTGATTACACTGATGCAGAATATATTGAAGAGATTGAGCGTATAAGAGAAAAGTTTAGCCCTTTGGTATTGATTTGTAAAGAACATGGTACAGCTATGAGAATTGGCACTAATCATGGTTCTTTAAGCGATAGAATCATGAGCAGATATGGCGATACGGCTATTGGTATGGTGGAAAGCGCCATGGAATTTTTAAGAATTGCTAGAAGTTTGGATTACCATCAGATTATATTAAGTATGAAATCTAGTAATCCACAAGTAATGGTACAGGCTTATAGATTATTGATTCAGCAAATGCAAAATGAATTTGGAGAATCTTATCCATTGCATTTGGGTGTAACAGAAGCAGGTGATGGAGAAGATGGTAGAATTAAAAGTGCCATTGGAATTGGTACCTTATTAGAAGACGGTATTGGAGATACTATAAGAGTGAGTTTAACAGAAGATCCTGAATTGGAAATTCCAGTTTGTCGTGATATAGTTAAGAGGTACAATACTCAAATAGTGAATAGCATGAGTATTCCTACCATTGAAAAATTACCTTATAGTCCTTTTGAATATAAAAGAAGAAATACGCATGCCGTAGAAAATATTGGCCATCAACAAGTACCGGTAGTGATAGCCGATTTGAGTAAATTAAAATTGATTGATAGGGCAGCATTAACAAGTATTGGTTATACCTATAACGCTGATACGGATAAATGGAGTATTGCAGACGCTGCAGCTGATTATGTATTTGTGGGTAATCAATTCATAGATTTTGATTTGCCAGGTACTTTAAGAATTATACAAAATGCTACTCATTGGAAACCAACTGAGGGGGAACAAAAGAGCTTGCCTATATTTGATGCTGCTGATTATTTAGGAGCAAAAAATAAAAGTGCTGTGATGAATTTTGTTGCCTTAGATGCTTTTTCTACTAATACTTCCATGTCAGACGAACAATTACATGCATTAGCCAAAGACCCAAGCATTGTATTTTGTATAAGTAGTACTTTGCAATTTGCCATGTCTGGTGTTAGACGCTTATTGGTTAAATTAATGGATTTAGGGATTACTACTCCTGTGATTTTAGTGACAGATAGCAATTGGTCAACTATTGACGAGCATTTAATTCATTATGCTACAGAAACTGGCGCTTTATTATTAGATGGCATGGGAGATGGAATTTGCTTAGGTTTATCAGATGAAGCATATCAAAAAGCTTCTCAAAATTTCAGTAATGTTTCTGGAAGAAACTATGTACAAAATAAAACAGTGGAACAATTTTTAAATACCACTTCCTTTGGCATCTTACAAGCTACAAGAACTAGAATTTCTAAAACCGAGTATATTTCTTGTCCTAGTTGCGGTAGAACCTTATTTGAATTACAAGAAACTACTGCTAAGATTCGCAAAGTAACCCATCATTTAAAAGGCCTTAAAATTGCTATCATGGGTTGTATAGTAAATGGCCCAGGAGAAATGGCAGATGCAGATTTTGGTTATGTGGGAAGTGGTGTAGGAAAAATTACCTTATACAAAGGCAAAGAAGTGATGAAACGTAATATTGATAGTGCGATTGCTGTGGATGAGCTTATTCAATTATTAAAAGAACATAATGCTTGGGTAGATCCTCAGGCATAATATTACAAACGATGTATTATATTTTTTACCCATTTTTTTATTTGATTTCTTTATTGCCTTGGCGCTTTTTTTATATTATTAGTGATTTTTTTGCATTCATTTTACAACGTGTGATTAAGTATAGGGCAGATGTGGTGGCTAAAAATTTAGCAATTGCTTTTCCAGAAAAATCTGAAATAGAAAGAAAAAAAATTGCAACTGCGTTTTACAAAAAGTTTACAGATTCTTTTTTAGAGACTATTAAATTTATTTCAATCTCTACTAGATCATATGAAAAAAGGTTTACTAGTAATGTAGAAGTATTAAATGACCTATTTGAGTCTGGTCAAAATGTTCAAATAATGGCAGGTCATTTTTTTAATTGGGAATATGCCAATTGGGGAGTTGCAAAATATGGTAAATATCCATTTTTAGCAGTATATATGCCTCTGAGTAATGCATTTTTTGATAAACTAATTCTTAAAATGCGTGCAAGGTATGGTAGTATCATGATACCTGCTACTCAATTTAAAACACAGTTTCATCAGTATGCTAATAAAGGGCCTTATGCAATGGCATTGGCTGCAGATCAAAATCCTAGTAATCCTTTGAAAGCATTTTGGGTTCCTTTTTTTGGCAAGAAAACTCCTTTTGTAAAAGGTCCTGAAAAGGGAGCTGTTCTAAATAATACAGCTCAAGTGTTTGTTCATTTTTATAGTACCAAACGCGGATACTATCATATGGAATATACACTAATGACTACTACTCCAAAGAATTATAAAGAAGGTGAATTGACTGCCATGTATGTTAAAATACTGGAAGAGAAAATTAAATTAGAACCTGCTAACTATCTATGGAGCCATCGTAGATTTAAATATGAATATGATGCAGCAAAACATGCTGCACTATTGGTTTCTTAATTATCTTCTACTTTGGGTGGCGCTTTTGAAGTTTCAAAACTAAATTTTTCTTTTAACTCTTGAATAGCTTCCCATCCTCCATTAACGACTCTGTTATTATGTATTCCTTCTTTCTTTAGTATGGTTGATGCAATACTTGCATCTTCTCCATTATCGCTTATAATATAGATATTAAAATGCTCGTCTAATTCAGACATACTACCTGGATCGGCTAATTCAACCAAGGGAATGCTAATTGCATTTTTGATATGCCCTTGATGGTACCTATCTTCTTCTCTAATATCCAATACCATCAAGAACTCATCAAATGGGATATCCATTGCTAATTCATCAACGTCAATATCTATTATAATATCAAATTTGTTTCCTGCTTCTATCCAGGCTGGATATCCATTTTCTAAAACGCCTTTGTAATTTGTAAAGCCTAATTTTCTAAATAATATATCTGCTTCATTTTCTGTACCATTGGGTGCAATAATTACAATTGGACTATCTAATTGTAGAAAGCCCATTGCTATTAATTTGCCTAATTGATGCTTGGGAGCATGAATGGCATTGGGAATATAGCCTGTTACAAGATCTTCAAATGGTCTGGTATCTAAAATAATTACCTGATCTTCTGAAACGATTTTCTGAAATTGTTCAATAGATAATAACATCAACAATAATTAACCTACTAATTGCTCAACAAATTGATTTACTTGTTCTAAACGAGCATAGTCTACTAAGTAAAAAATAAATTTTCCTTCACGGATGGTTCCAACAATACCTGCTCTTCTTAAGATAGCTAAATGTTGTGAAGCAACAGATTGTTCTAGTCTTAATTTAACATAGATCTCTGTTACTGTCATTTTTTGATGCTCGTCAATAAGCTTTAATATTTGTTGACGTAGTTTGTGGTTCAAGGCTCTAAGGATCATTGCAGCTTTTTTACTATGCAATAAATCTACTTTTAGCGGCTCCTTGCCATTGGCAAGTTGTAATTGGGGTAAAGATTGGTTCATGACAATTCTTGATTGGGGGTTTATAACTAAAATTGTCTTACAAAGTTAAGTGATTATTAATAAACATAATAATTTATTATTATATATCGATATTTTATTTGACGAATGGAAAATCGGGCCTATTTAGCTTGTTTTGAAGGGATTGTGTAGACTTCTTTGATATAAGTTGGTCCAACATAGGCTAAATTCTCAAAGTCTTGTTTGTCCCATTTTATTTGTGCTAATTCTTGCATTTCTTCTACTGAGTAGCGAATATCTAGCAGTTTCCAATTTTCATTTTTTATTAATTCTATTGTTTTGAAGGCTCCTGAACCCAGGCAATAAATTGGGCCATCTTGTGGTATATTGTTCAAATAGGTAGAATCTAAAACGATTGCCTTTTCATCTGTAAGCGCTTTTTCATCTTGATCATATAAAGCTCCAAATACTTCCATTCTTCTTGCGTCTATCATACTAAATATTCTATATGAACCAATGGAATTATTTATTTGCTTTTTCCCAGTTCTTGCTAATAATGCTAAGCTTGATAGTCCAATGAGTGGCTTATCTAATGCATAAGCAATTCCTTTTGCACTAGCTAGTCCCACTCTCATGCCAGTATAACTTCCTGGTCCAAGTGTAACTACAATAGCATCTAATTGAACTAAATCAAAAGAATGTGTTGTACAAATATTTTGAATACTTGTTTGAACAAATTCTGCATGATTTTGAGTTTGTTCATTTTTTACTTGCGCAACAATTTGACTTTGAATACTTAATCCAATCAAAGCAATCTCTCCTGTTGTATCTATATATAGTAGTTTCGGCACTTTCTTGATTTGTTTTGCAAAAATAGGTTGGTCAAGTGATAGAAAAATAAGAAATTGCAATTCTTAATCAATTATTATGTCAAAACAGATCATCGAATCGAAAAAAGTGCCTGCTCCAATAGGGCCTTATAGTCAAGCAGTTATTGCTAATGGCTTTTTGTTTGCTAGTGGCCAAGTGGCTTTTGACCCTAAAACGGGAGAATTGGTATTATCTGATATTGCTTCTGAAACTAAGCAGGTAATGGAAAATATTAAATCTATTTTGGAAGCTGCTGAATTAACTTTTGCGCATGTTGTTAAAACAACCATCTTTTTAAGTGATATGGCTTTGTTTGCACAAGTAAATGAAGTGTATGGTTCTTATTTTACAAAAGATTTTCCAGCTCGTGAAACGGTTGCTGTTAAAACATTGCCTCGTAATGTAAATATTGAAATTAGTATAACTGCAGTAGTTAACTTATAATATATTGGTAACTAGTTTTTAGTACCCAAGTTTCCTGGGGCTTCACATAGTGAAGCCCCATTTTATTATTAAAACAATTGGGCACTGCACTTAGATTTTCTATAGCGATACTCTTTCTATCATCTGGTGTATACAATTGCAAATAAGGATAATTGGCTAATGGCGTCACTATTAATTGGTGATGCTTTTTTTGGATAGTGCAACTGGGTGCTATTTCATCAATCAACCAGCAATTGTCTAAATGCTGCTTGCCCAAAATTTCTCCTTGATCAAATTGATTATCTGTTATTATTTCACCTGTTGGTAATAGTTGGTTATCATAAATAATTTTTCCTTTGTTCTTAAATTGAATAGTCAAATTATTTACCATACAATCAAATTTAAAATATGGATGCCATCCATCCATCATTGGTATGGACTGATTATGATGATTGGTGATGGCGGTTTTAACAATGACTATATTATTGGCTTTTAAGATCCATTCCAAATGAATACTATAAGGAAAAGGGAATCCCTTGTCTGTTGCTTTATAATGATATACTAATATTAATGAAGCCTGCTCATTATCTTGATGGGTAGATTCTATGGTATATAAAGCATCATATTGAATACCATGTAATGCATGGTCTCCTAAATAAAATTTTTCAATAGTGTAAGTTTTGTCTAAATGTTGGTATTGACCATTGGCTAATCTGCACGAGAATGGACTCATTTTGCCACTCTTAAATCCATTCATTTCAAAATTCCCCCATCCATTTGTGAAATCATTCCCATTAATAATGGAAGTTTTTCCCCCAGCTATCCATTCATTTAATATTCCTCCTTTTGTAGTAATTGCGATACTATTACCAGTAATCTTATCACTAAGTCTTATTTCTTGGAAATCAGCGATAGGGGTGATATGTATTTCGAAAGACATTTATTTTGTATTAATGGTAAATCAAAACTATTCTATTAACTTTGAATCATAAAAATAAAATATGCGCTACCCTTTATTTTTGATACTTGTTTTGATGGCTTATTCAGCCAATAGTCAAACTGTAGTTACTAAATATGATAGTACCTTAAAAATTGGTAAAGCAGGCTATAGAATATCTTGTTTCAATAAAACGGTAGATCGTAATATTCTAAATATCAGACCTGTTGGATTTAAACAAGAAGCTAGAGAAGTTTCTTTTGAATTGAAAGGAAGGGTTACTGGAGCTGAAATAGATGATTTAAACTTGGATGGCTTTCCAGATGTATTGATTTATTTTTTGGATCCAACACTTAAGCCTTCTATTTTAAGTATTAGTTCTAAAAATAATGAAAGCTTTATGCCAATTAATTTCCCCGATATTACCAATGATATGGTATTAAGTAAAGGATACAGAGGAGGAGATGAATATAAATTAGTAGAAGGAATATTATTTAGGAAATTCCCTGTTTATGAAGTAGATACGGCTATCAAG
>CAWULX010000064.1:0-7081 GCA_963923775.1 uncultured bacterium | reverse complement strand
GATGTAGAGAGGTCTCGTGGGCTCGGAGATGTGTATAAGAGACAGGTGCATTTTCTGTCAATAGTTTATTTAACCAAGCGCATGCTGCAGAATTTGAGCATATCAATTTATTAAAAAAAGATATGAGTGCTTCAGCTATTGCAAGTGATGAAGATTATTGGAGTGTTATACAACAAGGCTATACTGTTAGTCCGGCTTTGATTAATTTAAATAATGGTGGAGTAAGTCCTAGTCCAAGAATTGTGCAAGAAGCAGTTGAGCGTTTTAATAAAATGACCAACGAAGGACCTTCTTATTATATGTGGCGAATTTTAGATCAGGGACGAGAGCCATTAAGATATAAGTTAGCGCAATTGGCAGGTGCAGATCCAGATGAAATTGCCATTAATAGAAACTCTACAGAAGCCTTGAATACCGTGATCTTTGGTTTGAATTTAAAAGCGGGCGATGAAGTGATTGGTACCAAGCAAGACTATCCAAATATGATTAATGCTTGGAAACAAAGAGCCAGTAGAGAAGGTATTGTGTATACTCAATTAAATTTCAAATACCCAATTGAAAATGACGAAGAGATTGTAAATGCTTTTGAAAAAGCCATTACCCCTAAAACAAAAATTTTCCATATCACCCATATGGTGAATTGGGTAGGACAAATTATGCCAGTAAAAAAATTATGCGCTTTGGCAAAAAAACATGGCATTGAAACGATTGTAGATGGCGCCCATAGTTTTGGCTTAATGGATTTTAGTGTGCCTGATTTAGGTTGTGATTATTTTGGCACTTCTTTACATAAATTTTTATCTGCACCGATTGGTTCTGGTATGTTATGGATTAAAAAAGAGAAGATTGAAAAAATTTGGCCACTAATTTGTAATGACAGACCTAATAGTGGTGATATCAGAAAGTTTGAAACAATTGGCACCAGAAGCTTCCCAATTGAACAAGGTATTGGAGAAGCTTTGAATTTTCATAATGCCATTGGCCCCAAAAGAAAAGAAGAGCGTATTCGTTATTTAAAAAATTATTGGGCAACCAGAGCACAACAAATTCCTAAAGTAAAAATTAATACTTCTTTAAAAGACGAATACAGTTGTGCAATTTGTGGAGTGAGTATTGATGGTATGACCCCCGGGGAATTAGACAATGCTTTATTTAATGAATATAAAATTCATACAGTAGGAATTGTTTGGGAGAATATTAGTTGCGTAAGAATTACGCCACATGTGTATACCCGCATTCAGGATTTAGATAAATTGGTATACGCTTTAGAAAAAATTGCAGCCAAGAAAAAATAATCATAAATAAAAATAGTCTCCCGAAGGAGACTATTTTTATTTATTGTGGCTAATTACTCTTCGAAGGCAATGTTGGATAAGTAATCCCTAATTGCTCTAAATAAGTATTATACTTTGTAGGATCATAATAGAACTTCTCTAATAAAGGTCTATAGTTACCTTGTATCTCTTTATTTAAGTGAACAGCAGGAGGATCTTTCTCCGTAATAAATGGAATATATTTTACATCCTTGGTTTGTACATTAGTGAAATAAGCTTTAGCATCAGCTACTAAACTAGGCTTAGTAAATAAATCTAATAAAGTCATTGCAGTTGCTTCTGCTCCAGCTAAAGAACCCTTGTGTGCGATAGGTGTTGCCATGGCAATAGCATCTGCCCAGTGATGTCCCTTGGTACCAGGAATATTAGCAGGATATCTCAACACAATGGTGGGCAAATTCCAAGAGATATCTGCAATATCATCAGAACCACCTCCCCAAGAAAATGGAACAGATCCTTTGATAGTATCGATAGCAGTTCTTAAACCGTCAATTGGCTTACCACTATTGTCTTTCTTAGGCGCTTCTACTAAAGTTTGAACACCTCTTGCTAATGCCATATCCTTATCATCCCAAACAGGCATACCCACTTTTTTAATATTCGCAAACATTGCCTCAGCTAATGGCTTATTAAAATGTCCTGGCCATGCAGTTCCTAAAATTTGATGTTTCACAGTAGTACCTGTCATCATTGCAGCGCCTTCAGAAATTTTAATACCTGCTTCATAATTCGCTTTGATATCTTCATAAGTGCGCTCTCTAAAATAATACCATACACTTGCCTTACTTGGCACTACATTAGGCTGATCTCCGCCATCTACCACCACATAGTGAGATCTATTAGTTGGTTTTAAATGCTCTCTTTTAAAATTCCAACCCACATCCATTAATTCAACAGCATCTAATGCACTCTTTGCTCTCCAAGGTGCACCTGCTGCGTGCGCTGCATCTCCTGTGAAATCAAAACGCACACTTACTAAACCATTTCCACCGTTATCACCATAATCACAACTAAAATCTCCACTTACATGCGTGAAAATACAAGCATCTACATTTTTAAAATATCCATCTCTAATATACCAAGCTTTGGTACCCACTAATTCTTCTGCCACACCTGGCCAAATAACAATGGTTCCAGGCATATGTTCTTTCTCCATCATTTCTTTCATAGCAATCGCTGCATAAATAATCACGGCTTGTCCAGAATTATGTCCTTCGCCATGTCCTGGTGCACCTTCTACTATTGGATCCTTGTAAGCAACACCTGGCTTTTGAGAAGCTTTTGGAATACAATCAATATCACTACCCAAAGCAATTACTGGAGAACCTGATCCCCATTTAGCCATCCAGGCAGTAGGTACATTGGAAATGCCTTTTTCAATAGTAAAACCGTTTTTAGAAAGTGTGTTGGTTAAATAAGTAAAAGTTTCTTTTTCTTGAAAACCCAACTCTGAATAACTAAAAATTTGATCCACCATTACTTGCACATCTTTTGCATGTGAAGCAACAGCAGTCATTAATTGCTGCTTCATAGCAGCTAATTCTTTTTCAGAATATTTTTTTTGTGCAAAACTATTCGCAACAAAAAACAATAAAACAAAAGACAATAAATATCTCATAGTATAAAGTATTAGAAGTTTAAGTTACAAAAAATTGCGTAATAATACTTAGATCTGCAGCCATTAAAATAGATATGTTAGTGTGATGAATACATTATACTTATATCTATTACTACTGGATCCTATGGGCTTTGCTATTCAAGGCGGATCCAAATCAATTCATTCTGAACAAGATAGTATCATTTTAGATTGGAGTATGGGTCAACCTGCTTCAACCGAGGTATTGAATAATGGGTTCCCTATTCAAATAAGTACTGGTTTTATACAAAATAAAAATTGCTATGCTTGTTTGTTTAATAGCTTAGATAGTTTTTTGATCAACTTTAAATTGGGTCCCAATCCTATCGATCAATACTTAAACATTCAATTAAATCAGGCTGGAGTAGTTTTTCAAGCTTTTGATATATATTCTTTAGAGGGGAAACTGCTTCAAAGAATAGTCATTAATGTATTAGGTGTTCAAATGAAATACAGTTTGGACTATACTTATTTTCCCAAGGGTATGTATTTTTTAAAAATATATTTTTTACTAGACGACTTATATCCCATTTCTAAAATTGTACGAATTTATAAATCATGAAACGAAATATATTAATTATTTTTTGGTGCATACCCCTATTAAACTTTGCCCAAAACTATCCCGGTATTCACTTTCAGGGCATTGCCAGAAATAGTCAAGGGTTAATTATTGCAAACAAACAACTGAATATAAAATTGGGTTTGTATAAAGACAGTGTAGAGAATGGGCTTGTGTATGAAGAAATAAAATCAATTAAAACAAATGCATTAGGTTTGTTTTTTGTCAATATTGGTAAAGAAGAAGTTGGAAAAATAATGACAAGTGGTGACTGGAATTTAATTAACTGGGGATTGCCTATTCGATTTATTAAAATTGAGATTGATCCTGAAAACAATTTACAATTTATATCACTTGGTTATCAATTGGTGAATGCGAGCCCTTATGCTTTACATGCATACTCCATGCAAGCAAGTAATATCAGTGGTACTATTACGCTTGCTCAAGGTGGAACGGGAACCACCAATTTAAAAGATTTAAAAATAGTTTTAGGAATTGATAAAATAAATAATACACCAGATAGCTTAAAGCCAGTTACTAAAACCACACTTAATCTAATTAGTCAAAAATTAAATAGTAGTGATACCCTTTCATTAAGTAATAGAATCAATCTAAAACTAAATAAAGCAGATACAATTAACTTAAGCAATAGAATCAATCAATTAAATCAAAGCCTACCTGGACCAAAAGAATGGGGCTGCTTTTATGATACAAGTAAACAAATAACTACCATCAATACTGCAACTGCGGTTAATTGGGGATTTGCAGTGGCAAGTAGCACTGCCACTATTACTACCAATACTGCAGGGCAGGCCACTCGAGTCAATCTTCAAACAGCAGGAACCTATAAAGTATATTTCAAGCTTCAGTTTATCAAACCAGAACCCAATAGTGAAGAAATCAGTATTTGGATTAGAAAAAATAGCGCAGCCTACCCTAATACCCATCAGGTATACACAATACAAGGTGCACAAGTAAAAAATGCCATCATTGCTCAATATTATCTAGACCTTGGAGAGAAAGATTATATAGAGATTTTTTATAGTGTAAAAACTACCAATACTCAATTAGTGGCTAGTCCAACATTAAGCAATCCCTCCAGACCAATGATACCCTCTGCCTATTTGATTGTCGAAAAAATAAATTGATTTCCACTGGTCACTTATTGTTTTTTTAATTCCGCTTAAGAATTATCTTTAAGCATAATAAAACAAAACATATGAGAAGATTGCTATTGGGATTTTTATTGATTGTTTCTAGCCAATTAGTATTAAATGCTCAGGGCATTACAAGTCCTAAAGAACATTTTGGATTTTCTATCGGCGATAATTATCATTTAGCCACTTTTACTCAAACAGAAGCTTATTTGAAAAAAATTGCAGCTGAGTCTAATAAAGTAAAATTGCAGGTTATCGGTAAAACAGAAGAAGGAAGAAATCATTATATGATGATTGTGTCTGATCCAAGTAATTTAAAAAAATTAGCACATTATAAATCGATCTCTCAAAAATTAGCAAGAGCTGAAAATATATCAGAGCAAGAAGCAGCTATGCTAGCAAAAGAAGGAAAAGCAGTTGTATGGATTGATGGAGGATTACATGCTACAGAGGTAGTGGGAATTCATCAGTGGATTGAAACCTTGTATCAAATTATTACAAGAAATGATGAGGAGACTAATCGCATTTTAAAATCAACCATTATTTTATTTGTACATGCCAATCCTGATGGACAAGAATTGGTTTCCAATTGGTATATGCGCAATGCGGATACTTTAAAAAGAAGCACCAGTCAATTGCCTAGATTGTATCAAAAATATATTGGTCATGACAATAACAGAGATTTCTTCATGATGAATATGTCGGAGTCTAGAAATATGAGCCGTCAACAATATATTGAATGGATGCCACAAGTACTATACAATCATCACCAAACAGGCCCTCCAGGTTCTGTAGTTGCTGGCCCTCCTTATAGAGATCCATTTAATTATGTTTATGATCCATTATTGGTAACTGGCATTGATGCATTAGGAGCTGCTATGAGCAGTAGATTAAATGCAGAAAATAAACCAGGGTATACCATGAAAAGTGGCTCTGTTTATTCTACATGGTGGAATGGTGGCTTAAGAACCACTGCATATTATCACAATATTATTGGATTATTGACTGAGATTATTGGTAACCCAACACCCATGAGTATTCCAGTCACTCCTGCAAGATTAATCCCCAATAGTGCAACACCCTTTCCTATTCAACCACAAAAATGGTATTTCAAAAATTCTATTGATTATTCTATTTCTTTAAACTATGCAGTATTAAATTATGCAGCAAGATATAAAGACGAGTTATTGTTGAATATTTATAAAATGGGTAAAAAATCTATTGAAGCAGGAAATAAAGACACTTGGACATTAACACCAAAAAAATCAGACGCTTTAGCAGACTTAATCAAAGCAGAAAAGAAAGATACTAGACAAGATTCCATCGCAATTCCTTTATTTGATAAAATATATAAAAATAAGGAGCTTAGAGATCCGAGAGGATATATTGTAACCATCAATCAAAGCAATACAGCTGTTGACTTTATTAATATTTTAATCAATAGTGGTATTAAGGTACAAAAGGCAACAGCAGCATTTACCGTTGCTGGGAAAAATTATCCTGCTGGTTCTTATGTGGTAAAAACCAATCAAGCTTTCAGACCACATGTTATTGATATGTTTGAACCACAGGATCATCCAAATGATTTTATGTATCCCGGTGGACCACCAGTAAGACCATATGATGCAGCTGGTTGGACACCTGCATTTACTATGGGTATTGAATTTGATAGAGTATTAGATGATTTCAATGGTCCATTTGAAAATATCGCTTATGGTGAAATTCAAAAACCCATTGGACAATTAAAAACCGTTGCAGAAAATAGAGCTTATACAATTAGTGTAAAAGAAAACGATGCATTTATTGTAGTGAATGATTTATTGAAAGCTGGCGCTGCTGTAATGAAAAATAAAGTTGCTTTTATTGTACCCGTTAATGAAAAAAGTACCGCTATAATTCAAAATGCAGTAAATGAAGAAGGTGTGAAAGTAGAAGAGACTGCTTCTGTTCCAACCGATGCCAATGTTTTAAAATCTTTAAGAATTGGATTGTGGGATAGATACGGTGGATCTATGTCTTCAGGATGGGTAAGATGGATTTTAGAAAAACATCATTTTAATTTTACGCCCATCTATGCTAAAGAAATCAATGAGGGTAATTTAAATGCAAATTACGATGCGATCGTTTTTGTAGAAGGTGCTATTCCTGCTATTACTCCTGAAGCACCTAGTCCATATGAAGAAAAAGAACCTAGTCTAGAAGAAATTCCTGCCGAGTTCCATAAAATGATAGGTAAAATCACTGCAGAAAAATCAATACCTGCCATTAAGCGTTTTATTGAAAATGGTGGTAAAGTGATTACAATTGGCTCTAGTGCAAACTTGGCTTATCACTTAAACCTACCTGTTAAAAATGCCTTAGTTGAAATGGTTGCAGGAAAAGAAAAAGCATTGCC
>CAWULX010000063.1:0-7441 GCA_963923775.1 uncultured bacterium | reverse complement strand
GGGCTCGGAGATGTGTATAAGAGACAGCCATAGAATAATCATCTACGGGGACAGTAGGTAAGTAAACTACTCTGTTTTTTCCAGGAGTTAAAGTAAATAAACTAGTGAAATGCATTCTGTCTACTGCATCTACTAATAAAATAGGTTGAATAGGAACTTGCATTTCTATGGCTAATTTAAAAGCCCCATTATAAAAGTTTTTCAAAGGTTGCTCTTCGGACATGCTGAAAGTGCCTTCAGGGAAAATAAAGATGGACACTTTTTTATGTAATGCTGCTTTTAAATTTCTAAGGCTTTTAGCTCTTTTATCTGGACTACTTCTGTCAACCATAATCACAGCAGCTCGATAAATCCAACCAAAGATGGGGATTTTGGATGACTCAAATTTCCCCAAAGGCTTTATAGGTTGGTGTTTTAATTGAACAATAGGAGGGATGTCCATATAAGAATTATGATTGGCTACAAAAATATGAGGCTTTTTGAAGTCATGTTGATCTTCAAAAATTTCAATATGTCGAACACCGATTAAAATAAGAAATGCTTTGGACCAGTACCTGCAAATTTTATATACACGCTTACTTAATTTGTTTTTACTAAAAGGGATTAAAAAAAGCATGGTGATAACCGATACAATAGTCAGTGTGGCAAATACCAATAAGGCATAAATACAATATAAAAATTGTACTATACGAATAGGGAAAGATAAAACGTTTCTAGGCTTTTTCATCAGGCACTAATATACAAAAAAAACCTCCCTAATTTTGGATTAGGGAGGCCTGATTACTTGCTAAAAACGATAACTATTATTGAGGGAAGCTCATTATGCTTTTAAAGGGTTTCTACCATATTTTTCATCATGTTGTGTAGCATCTAAACCTAATTCTTCTTCTTCTTCAGATACACGTAATGGCAATAAGAAAGCGATTAGTTTGAAGATAATAAATGATACTGTAAAGCTATATGCTACTACAATCAACATGGCTTTTAGTTGAATAAAGAAAAATGCAGGATTGCCATAAAATAAACCATCAGCACCTGCTGGGTTAACTGCTTTGGATGCAAATACACCTGTTAATAACATGCCTACAATACCGCCAATACCATGACAAGGGAATACATCCAATGTATCATCTACTCTAGATAATTTAAATACATGACTTAATACATTTGAAATGACTGCACCAACTATACCAATAAAGATACTTTGAGGTATTCCAACAAAACCAGCTGCAGGTGTGATGGCTACTAAGCCAACTACTGCACCAATACAGAAACCTAGTACTGAAGGTTTCTTGCCTTTCATCACATCAAAGAACATCCATGCTAAACCAGCTGCTGCTGCTGCAGTATTAGTTGTTGCAAAAGCATTGATGGCTAATCCATTGGCACCTAAAGCAGATCCTGCGTTAAAACCAAACCAACCAAACCATAATAAACCTGTACCAATTAAAACATAAGGGATATTAGCAGGAGGAATTTCTTGTTGTTCTAATTTTGCTCTTCTTTGTTTTAATACAATTGCACCAGCTAATGCGGCACAACCTGCACTAATATGTACTACCGTTCCACCTGCGAAGTCCAAAGCGCCCATTTTAAATAAGAAACCTGCAGGGTGCCAAGACCAATGTGCTAATGGCGCATAAATAAAAGTGATAAATAATACAATGAATAAGATATAAGAAGTGAATTTAATACGCTCTGCCACTGCACCCACTACAAGTCCAGGTGTAATAATGGCAAACATTAATTGGAACATAGCGAATAATAATAAAGGAATTGTTAATGCAGATCCACCTTGTAAAGCAGGAGCACCATTGGCTACGCCTTTAAAGAACAGATGGGTCATTGGATTACCAATTAGTCCGTTAATAGATTCACCAAAGCTTAAGCTATAACCATAAGTGATCCAGATTACAGTAACGATACCTGCTGATACAATACTCTTGATCATTGTAGAGATAATATTCTTTCTATGTACCATTCCGCCGTAGAAAAAAGCCAATCCTGGAGTCATAATAAAAACTAAAGCAGTTGCAACTAAGATCCATGCAATATCTGCAGCGCTATAGGTGTTTGCGTCTCCCTGAAAATTTGGAAGCTGCGGTACGAATAGTGCTAATACTGCTACTACAACTAGTAGGATAAAGGGGGTTAGTTTTTGTACAACTTGATTCTTCATATTGACTTGTTTAATATTAAAAAATAAAATATTTTTAATTTATTTTTCAAAAATACATTAAAACAAGGTAAAAATAAAATATTATAATACATATAAAATAATATAATATGATTCAAAATATCTATGAATAACTCTTAAATTGCTGATTTTTAATAAATTATGCATAAAAAATGCCGATTCAAATAAATCGGCATGTGAATAACTTATAGTATTCTATATCTAAAATATGAATTATTTAGGCTTGTTGCACCAATAAACTTGCATCTTTTGATTCTAATAAAGAACTTCCAGTAAGGTAGATGTCCACTTTTCTAGCACATTCTCTTCCTTCACTTATAGCCCAAACTACTAAAGATTGGCCTCTTCTCATATCACCTGCAGTGAAGATTTTTGGTACTGAGGTTTGAAAAGCTACTTCTGTCGCTTTTACATTTCCCCTTTCATCTAGTTCAACACCTAGTTCTTCCAATAAACCTTTTTGTTGCGGATGTAAAAAGCCCATTGCTAAGAAAGCTGCTTCACATGGAATCTCTCTTATGCTACCTTCTTTTTCTTTGAAGGATGCAGGTCTGCCATCTGCTGCACTGCTCCATTCCAAATCTACAATTTGAAGTGCTTTTAAATTTCCTTTTTCATCACCGATAAAAGCTTTGGTAGCTACTTCCCAAATTCTTTCAACACCTTCTTCATGAGAAGTGGTTGTTTTTAATAACATAGGGTAGGTAGGCCAAGGCATATAAGATGCTCTGCTAGAAGGTGGCTTTGGTAATAATTCAAATTGAGTCACCGTTTTTGCTCCTTGTCTATTGGAAGTTCCTACACAGTCACTGCCCGTATCACCACCACCAATCACCACTACATTTTTTCCTGTAGTGATAATTTCTTTTTCATCTATACTAAGATTGCTAACTCTTTTATTTTGTTGTTTTAAAAACTCCATGGCAAAATGTACACCATTCAATTCTCTGCCAGGTACAGGTAAATCTCTTGGAATTGTCGATCCACCTGCAAGAACAATTGCATCAAACTCTCTTACAATATCATTCACTCTTACATTCACTCCTACATTGGCATTGCATTTGAATTCAATACCTTCTTGTTCTAAAATTTGTATTCTTCTTTCTACAACTGTTTTCTCTAATTTAAAATCAGGAATACCAAATCTTAATAATCCACCTGGTTTTGGATCTCTTTCAAAAACAGTTACTTCATGTCCTGCATAATTTAATTGAGCAGCTGCTGCTAATCCAGAAGGACCTGAACCAATCACAGCAACTTTTTTACCTGTTCTGGTATTTGGCTTTCTTGGTTTTACAAATCCTTTTTCAAAAGCAATCTCAATAATATGTTTTTCAATTTCTTCAATGGTGACTGCAGGTTGATTGATTCCTAATACACAAGCACTCTCACAAGGTGCAGGACAAATACGACCAGTAAATTCTGGAAAATTATTAGTTGAAATTAATATCTCATATGCTTCTTTCCACTCTTTTTTATATACAGCGTCATTGAACTCAGGAATAATATTACCTAAAGGGCAACCGCTATGACAGAAAGGAACACCACAATTCATACAGCGAGCAGATTGCTCATTTAATTTTTGTTCTGGCAATAATGCTACAAACTCACTATAGTTTTTCTTTCTTTCCTCTACCGGTAATTTAGAAGGAAGTTCTCTTGTATATTCTTTAAATCCTGTTGGTTTGCCCATAACGATCAATTCAATATTGAATAATAAATTAATTTATTTTACTGCTGCAGCTTTTTGTTTTGACAATAATACTTTTTTGTAATCGCGAGGGAATACTTTTATAAAATGCTTTAGTTGATGATCAAAGTCAGCTAAAATAAATTTAGCCACTGCGCTTTCCGTATAGTTGTAATGATTTTGAATCAATTGTTTTAATAGAGGGATATCTTGATCTGTTGCTGGATCTAAGTCTACCATTTCTTTATTACATAACTCATCGAAATCTCCTTTTACATTGTATACAAATGCAATTCCACCACTCATTCCTGCAGCAAAATTTCTGCCAGTTTCGCCTAAGATTACTGCAGTACCTCCCGTCATGTATTCACAACCATGATCGCCTACGCCTTCTGTAACAACTGTTGCGCCAGAATTTCTTACAGCAAATCTTTCACCAGCTTTTCCTCTAATATATGCTTCTCCACTAGTTGCACCATAAAAAGCAGTGTTACCAATAATGATATTATTTTCTGCAATAAATCCTGCTTTCTTATCTGGGTATACTATTAAATGTGCGCCACTTAATCCTTTCCCAAAATAATCATTCGCATCTCCTTCTAATTCTAATGTCATTCCTTTAGTATTAAATGCGCCGAAACTTTGGCCTGCGGTTCCAGTAAATTTAAAATGAATAGTATCATCTGGCAAACCAGCAGCTTTATATACTTTAGTGATTTCATTGGAGACTATAGTGCCAGCAGTTCTATCTGTATTTTTAATATCGAAAGAAGCTTTTACTTTTTGTTGTTTTTGAATAGCGGATTGAGCTGCTTCTAATAATTTCCAATCCAATACATTCGCTAAACCATGATCCTGTGTTTCTGTTTGATATAAACCAACACCTTCTTCAGCAGGTTCTTTGTATAATACACCGCTTAAATCCAAGTTCTTAAATTTCCAATGATTGACATTTTTACGCATGGTTAATGCATCTACTTGTCCAATCATTTCATCCACTGTTCTATAACCTAATTCAGCCATGATTTCGCGAAGCTCTTCAGTAATGAATTCAAAGAAAGTAACCACATGATCAGGATTACCTTTGAATCTCTTTCTCAATTCAGGATCTTGCGTAGCAACGCCTACTGGGCAAGTATTCATATGACACTTGCGCATCATAATACAACCTTCTACTACTAAAGCAGCAGTAGCAACGCCCCATTCTTCAGCACCTAATAAAGCAGCGATAGCAATATCTCTGCCTGTTTTCATTTGTCCATCGGCTTGAACTACTACACGAGATCTTAATTTATTTTTAACCAAGGTTTGGTGGGTTTCTGCTAACCCTAATTCCCAAGGCAAACCTGTATGTTTAATTGAACTTAATGGAGAAGCACCTGTACCGCCATCAAATCCAGCAATCAATACCACATCCGCTTTTGCTTTTGTTACTCCAGCAGCAATAGTTCCTACACCTGCTTTAGAAACTAATTTTACATTAATTCTTGCAGCTCTATTGGCATTCTTTAAATCAAAAATTAATTGAGATAAATCTTCGATAGAATAAATGTCATGATGCGGTGGGGGAGAAATTAATCCAACGCCTGGTGTAGAGTGTCTTGTTCTACCAATCCAATCATCCACTTTATCGCCGGGTAATTGTCCACCTTCACCTGGTTTAGCACCCTGTGCCATTTTAATTTGTAATTCATCTGCTTCAGTTAAGTATTCACTGGTTACGCCAAATCTTGCACTCGCTACTTGTTTGATGGCGCTTCTCATTGAATCACCATTTTCCATCTTTTGATATCTTATTGGATCTTCACCACCTTCTCCTGTATTACTTTTACCGCCTAATCTATTCATGGCAATAGCAAGGGTTGTATGTGCTTCCCAAGAAATAGAACCAAAAGACATCGCACCAGTTGCAAATCTTTTGTAAATATTGCTAGCTGGTTCTACTTCATCAATAGAAATAGAAGGTCTTGTTGGTTTAAAATCTAGTAAACTTCTTAAAGTGTATGCTTTATCTGTTTGATCATTTACCAATTTAGAATACTTCTTGAAAGTAGCATAATCTTTAGTAGAAGTTGAATGCTGTAAAGCATGAATGGTTTGAGGATTGAACAAATGCGCTTCACCTCTTCTTTTCCATTGGTAAATTCCACCTACAGGTAATCTATCCACTGGAGAAGATTTTTTAGCAAATGCTAATTCATGTTTTGCTAAAATTTCTTTTGCAATTTCATCTAATCCCATTCCTTCAATTCTAGAAGTTGCACCAGTGAAATGTCTATTCACTAAATCTTTATTCAAACCGATGATTTCAAAAATTTGAGCACCTTGGTATGATTGTAGGGTTGATATACCCATTTTAGAGAATACTTTATACAAGCCTTCGTTTACGGCTTTGATATAATTCTTCTTCAAATATTTTTCTTCTAAATCTGTTTTGATTTGTTCTGTTAGCTTCATGTCTCTGATACTTGACAAAGCCAAATATGGATTAATAGCAGTTGCACCAAATCCAATCAAACAAGCATAGTGGTGAACTTCCCACACATCACCTGCTTCAACAATGATACCTACTTTACCTCTTAATCCTTTTCTGATTAAATGGTGGTGTACAGTAGAACATGCTAATAAGCTTGGAATTGCAGCGTGTTCAGAATCGATCGATCTATCTGTTAATACAATTACTTCAAATCCGTCTTCTACAGCATCCACTGCATATCTACATAATCGATCTAAGCCTCTTTTTAAAGAACCTTCTTTCCCATCAGCTCTAAAATAACATTGTAGCGTTTTTGCTTGGAAGACACCTGTATCAATACTTCTGATTTTCTCTAATTCATGGTTGTTTAAAATGGGATGTTTTAAGGCAACACAATGAGAAGCCATTGGATCTTCAATCAATAAACTTCCTTGACTACCTACAAATGTAGCCAAGGACATCACCATTCTTTCACGAATAGGATCGATTGGTGGGTTGGTTACTTGCGCAAATAATTGCTTAAAGTAACTAGTGATATGTTGAGGTTGATCACTCAAAACTGCCAAAGGTGTATCTGTCCCCATGGAACCTATAGGTTCTTTCCCATCCAAAGCCATTGGAGCAATAATAGTTTCTAAATCTTCTTTAGAATATCCAAATGCTTTTTGGTATTTGAAAATTTGATCATGCTCTAAATGAGTAAATTGAATTCTTGGTTCTGGTAATTCTTCTAATCTAATTTTATATTTATTTAACCAATCTGCATAAGGTTGTTTACTACAAATAGATTGTTTTAATTCATCATCGCTAATAATTCTTCCAGCTTCCATGTCTACAACAAACATTTTTCCTGGTTGTAGTCTGCCTTTTTCAATAACGGTTGATTGATCAACTGGCAATGCACCTGTTTCAGATGCCATAATTACTCGATCATCTTTTGTAACACAATATCTAGAAGGTCTTAAACCATTTCTATCTAAAGTTGCACCAATCATTTTACCATTAGTGAAAGAAATAGATGCTGGGCCATCCCATGGTTCCATGATAGCTGCATGGTATTCATAAAAGGCTTTTTTGA
>CAWULX010000062.1:0-7461 GCA_963923775.1 uncultured bacterium | reverse complement strand
ATTTCGGAACATACTTTGCTCTTTGTGCTTCTGTACCAAAATATAAAATAGGTAAAGTGCCAATACCTGTATGTGCTGCATTGGCTACAGAGAAAGAATATCCTCCACCTAAATATTCTGCTACAATGGTACTGGTAATAAAATCTTTTCCTAATCCTCCATAAGATTCTGGAATAGAAACGCCTAGTAATCCTTGTTCTCCAGCTTTGGATAATAAACCTGGCATTAAGCCTGGCTCTAATTTATCAATACGATCTATCACTGGTAATACTTCTGTGTCTAAAAATTGAGAACACATTTCTTTTACCATCAATTGCTCTTCGTTAAATTCTTCTGGAATAAAAACAGATTGAGCATCTACTTCTTTAATAATCCATTCTCCTCCTTTGATTGTTGTTGAATTGTTTTCCATACCGGTATATTTTTAATGCGTTATTTATCTAAATCTGGATGTGTCAAATTATCATACACTCTTTGAAACACACTTTTTACTACTTCGATTTCTTCTTTATTAATATTTTGCAAAGCCTCATTCATTGTTTGATTCGCTAAATGATAGGTTTGTTCTTGCAAAGGTTTTGCAGCCTCTGTTAGGCAAACTAAATTGATTCTTCTATCTGTTGAACTGGCAACACGGGTTACCAATCCTAATCTTTCTAAATTATCAATTAGTCTGGTGGTACTTGCTTTGTCTCTAAAAGTTCTGGTTCCTAATTCCTGTTGACTTAAACAATCTTCTTTCCATAAATGGTATAAGATGGACCATTGTTCAATGGTAATGTCTAAGCCAGCATCTCGAAAATTCTTTTGTAGACGACGAGCAACAGCAGTAGTGGCCATGCCATTGATGACGCTGTATAATTCTCCTCTTTTAAATTGGTTGTTTGACATATAGTTAGTTATGCAACTAATTCAAAGCTACAACCATTTTGGTGTATTTGGCCAAAAAATAAGGGGATTTTTAAAGGGCTCGGTCCAGATGTACATAGCCTCCATCCACATGGATCAATTGACCTGTGGTATGGCTGGATTTTTCAGATAAGAGGAAACTTACAGTTTGTCCAATTTCTTCAGGGGTGGTAAATCGCTTACCTAAAGGGATATTTGCTTGGATAGATTGCAACTTTTCCTCTGGATTCTCCTGGGTTTGAATCCATTCTTGATACATTGGGGTGTAACATTCAGCCACCACCACAGCATTGACTCTTATTCCAAATGGCAATAATTCAACAGCCCATTCTCTGGTTAATGCATTTCTTCCTCCATTGGCAGCTGCATAAGCTGATGTTCCACCTTGTCCTGTCTCTGCAGTTTTTGAACTGATATTGACTATGGCACCTTTACTTGTTTTTAAATAGGGTAGTGCATGATGAGCTAATAAATAATAGTGCACTAAATTTTTATGTAGACTATCAATAAATGCTTGATAATTTCCGTTCGCTAAATTCACTCCATCATTCACCCCTGCATTATTCACTAATCCATCTATGCCTCCAAAATCTTTTGCAATTTTTTCAATAGCAGTTGCGCATGCTTCTGGATTGGTTAAATCAGCTTGTATTGTTTTAACTCCTTCAATGGAAGAAACTCTTTGATCAATCACCACAGGGATGGCTTTCTCTGCTAATAAAGTTTTTACAATTCCTTCACCAATTCCTCTAGCGCCTCCACTAACAATGATTACTTTATTTTCAAGTGATAAATTCATAATGATTGATTTATGCTTTCTCTAATGTATAAAAGCTTTCGCAGTTTAAAGCAAATATTTTCTCTTGTTCTGAAATGCTAAACTCTTTGAAATAATCTTTTATCGTATTTAACCATCTTTCATAACTACTGGCTACCAAGCATACTGGCCAATCCGATCCAAATAATAATCTATCTACTCCAAATGCTTCTACCACAATATCTAAGTATGGCTTTAGGTCTTCTGACTTCCATGTAGTCCAATCTGCTTCTGTTACCATGCCGCTGATTTTGCAATAAAGGTTTGGATACTTTGCTAATGATTTAATATCTTTTTTCCAATCTTCAATGCTTTTTGTTTTTATAGAAGGCTTTGCAATATGATCTAATACAATGGGTAAATCTTCTACAACTTTAATTAGTTCAATAGCTTCTTGTATTTGATTAGCATAAATCAATAAATCATAGGTATAATGATTTTTTGATAATTGCTTTAAACCATTGATAAAATTGGGTTGAAGCATAAAGCCCTTTTCAGTGCCTTGTAAAATATGTCTAAAGCCCTTTACTATGTTTTTTTCTTTGTATGCTTCAATGTCTTTTTCTATTAAAGGATTCAATAAGTCAATCCAACCTACAACCCCTTTAATAAAAGGATTATGATGAGCGCATTCAATTTGAAAGGCCGTTTCTTCTTTTGTTTGATCTACCTGAACCGAAATACATCCTTTTACTTTTTGATCTGTTAAAATTTTTGATAGATCTGCTGGTAAAAAATCTTTTTGAATAATTTTCATATCATCATTGATCCATGCATGATTTTGTGGATGGTATTTCCAAAAATGTTGATGTGCATCAATGATTCTCATGTATTAATGTTTTTGAAAAGCAATCACTTCTTGCTTACTTGTTCCCAATCCATCAATTCCTAATTCCACTACATCACCTGCTTTTAAATAGATATTAGGACTAAAGCCCAATCCAACACCTGCTGGTGTTCCAGTACTAATTACATCTCCAGGTAATAAAGTCATGAATTGACTGGAGTAAGAAATGAGTTGAGGAATATTAAATATAAGATCGTTGGTATTTTCGTCTTGCATCATTTTTCCATTTAAGCTTAACCACAATCTTAACTCATGAGGATTTTCAATTTCATCTTTGGTAACTAACCATGGTCCTAATGGTGCAAATGTGTCACAACCTTTTCCTTTATCCCAAGTACCACCTCTTTCTAATTGATAAGCTCTTTCACTTACATCATTGTGTAGAACATAACCAGCAACATAGTCCATTGCTTCTTCTTCTGTTACATAAGAAGCTTTTTTACCAATCACTACTGCTAGCTCTACCTCCCAATCAGTTTTTTCTGATCCTTTTGGAATCATAATGGGATCATATGGTCCAGATAAAGAAGTAGTTGATTTCATGAATAGTATTGGCTCTGTTGGAATAGTTGCGCCTGTTTCTTTTGCGTGCTTTGCATAGTTTAAACCAATACATAAAATTTTAGAAGGTCTTGCAATAGGAGATCCAATTCTTTCATTTGCTGGAACCTCTGGGAAACTGTTCGCTTTTACCAATGATGCCAAAGAGGCTAATCCTCCATTTGTAAAAAAAGTCTCATCGTAGTCTTTGATATGTTTACTTAGGTCATAATTTTTTCCATCAATATGTATTCCAGGTTTTTCATTTCCAATACTTCCAAATCGTATCAATTTCATTTTTCTAATTTTTGAATTAACTATTTAATGTTACATATCCGCCATCTATCGCGTAATCGCTTCCTGTGATAAAGCTTGCCTCATCACTACATAAATACAATACTTGTTTGGCAATTTCTTCGGGTTGTCCCATTCTGCCAATAGGTTGTGTTTTAGATAATTTTTCAAACATTTCAGCTTCTTTGCCTGGATAATTCTTTTTCAAAAATCCATCTACAAATGGAGTATGCACTCTTGCAGGAGAAATACTATTGCATCTAATATTGTCTGCTAAATAATCTTTTGCTACACTTAATGTCATAGCGTGAACTGCTCCCTTGCTCATGCTATAAGCAAATCTATCACTCAAGCCCACCTTTGCTGCTATAGAACTAATATTTACAATCGCTCCTCCTTTATTTTTTTGTAATTGAGGAATGCCTGCATGTAAACAATTATAAACGCCTTTCACATTTACTTGAAATACTTTTTCAAAATCAGCTTCACTCGTATTAATAGCATTACCAATATGAGATATGCCTGCGCAGTTTACTAAGATATTAATGGCACCTATTTTTTCAAATAAGGAAATTGTTTCTTGTTGATCTGTTACATCCAATGCATGAGCAATTGCTTTTTCAGCACCAATTTCTGCAACAGTTGCTGAAGCTTGATCAAGATTGATATCTACAACATGAACAGTAGCTCCTTGTTTGGCAAGTATTGTACAAATGGCTTTGCCTATTCCGCTTCCGCCACCAGTCACTACTGCTTTTTTATTGTTTAGTTGAAACATAGTTTTATTTTTATAATGATACTCCTCTTTTCCAAGGAATAAAATCGTCTTGTTGTAATTGAACTGCTTTTGGTATAATTTCTCCACTGGCAGCTTTAATACAGTAATCTAAAATTTCTTCTCCTACTTCTTCAATTGATTTTGTGCCTTCAATAATAGATCCAGTATTGATATCTATAATATCTGACATGCGATTAGCCAATTTAGAATTGGTTGCTACTTTAATCACTGGACAAATCGGGTTTCCTGTAGGTGTGCCTAATCCAGTGGTAAATAAAATTAAGGTTGCTCCACTTGCAGCTTTTCCAGTGGTAGCTTCTACATCATTGCCTGGAGTACAAACCAAATGCAACCCTGGATGTATAGCAGGTTCTGTATAATCCAAAACATCTACTACTGGAGCTGTTCCTCCTTTTTTACAAGCACCAGCACTTTTAATGGCATCTGTAATTAATCCATCTTTTATATTTCCAGGAGAAGGGTTCATGTGAAATCCACTGCCTACTGCATGTGCCATTTGATTATAGCTCTCCATTAATCGAATAAACTTGTTGGCAGTTGCTTCATTCACACATCTATCAATCAATTCTTGTTCTGCACCACATAGTTCAGGAAATTCTGCTAATAAAATTTGTCCACCCAATGCTACTAATAAATCTGCAGCATGTCCCACAGCAGGATTAGCTGATATGCCGCTAAATCCATCACTGCCACCACACTTCACACCAATATTTAATTTGCTTAATGGGGCAGGAGCTCTTTCAATTTGATTCACTTCAATTAACTGCTCTAAAGTTTGTTTAATCGCGTCTTTGATTAATGCTTCTTCACTCTTGGTACTTTGTTGTTCAAAAACCAAGAGTGGTTTATTAAATTTTGGATTGCGCTCTAGTAAATCTTTTTTAAAATCTTCTATTTGTAAATGTTGGCAACCCAAACTTAGTAAGGTGATGCCAGCAACATTAGCATGATCTGCGTATGCTGCTAATAATTTACTCAATGTGGAGGCATCCTGTCTTGTTCCTCCGCAGCCTCCATTATGATTTAAAAATTTTATACCATCAATATTTTTAAAAATTCTTTTATCATTAGGCTTTTGCTCAAATGCAATTTCTTCTATTCCAATATTTTTTCCTTGCTGAATTTGATTCACTAACTGTGCAGTGAATTGCTTGTATTTATTATCTACTGCATAGCCTAAGCTTTCATTCAATGAAGCTTTGATGATATCTAAATTTCTATTTTCACAAAACACCGTTGGAATAAATAACCAATAATTGGCTGTACCTACTTTACCATCTGAACGATGGTATCCATTGAATGTTTTATTTTGGTACTTACTAATATCAGGTGCCTGCCATTGGTATTGAAAATTTCTATAAGAGTATGGATCTGCTTCATGTACTGTATTTTGAGTACTCATTAATTGTCCAATTGCTATTCCATCTGTCTTAATTTTTCCAACCGTAATACCATACATGATAACCGTTTCACCATTTTTTAAGGATGTTGTAAAAAATTTGTGTTTCTCGGCGATATCTTCCACTAAACTGTATTGATTGCCTTGGTAATCTATAGTTTGGCCTTTCTTTAAATCGGTTAAAGCCACCAAGACATTGTCTAGTGGATGGATCTTTATTACCAATTGTTTATGCTCTGACATGAGTAAGCCTATTTAACCCTACAATTTATACAAATCCACTAAATTTTCCTAGTAACTTTGTGCTATGATTCAAATGCTTGATTACTTAGTTACTTTATTGACTATTCTATACGCTTTGTTGTTGATGGCTTATAGATATTGGTATAGTAAATTAAGTGTTTTCAAGCCCAGCGATAAAGTGGCAGCACCTACTCAATTTTCGATTGTCATTCCTGCAAGAAATGAAGCGGCTAATATTAAAGCCTGTGTAGAATCTATCTTAGCGCAGGATTATCCTAAAGATGCTTTTGAGATTATAGTGATGGATGATTTTTCGGAGGATGATACTGCATTTATTGTAGAAGCTTTGCATCATCAATATCCGAATGTGCATTTATTAAGACTCTCGGATTATTTTAAACCTAATGAATTAACTGCTTTTAAAAAGAAAGCAATTGAAAAAGCAGTTACTCATGCGAAAGGGGATTGGATAATTACTACTGATGCTGATTGTAAAGTGCCACCACAATGGTTGTCTTTGTATCATGCATATATCATTAAAGAGCAACCCGTTTTTGTTGCAGCGCCTGTGATGTTTATTAAAACTGCTGGAATATTGAATCAATTTCAAATTTTAGATTTCTTGGCATTACAAGGTATTACAGCAGCTTCGGTAGGTGCAGGGAAACACAGCATGAGCAATGGCGCCAACCTAGCTTTTGAAAAAGCTGCTTTTATTGCAGTAGGTGGTTATCAAGGGGTGGATCATATTGCTAGCGGTGACGATATGTTCTTAATGCATAAGATGAAAGAAACCTTGGTGAAACCCATTGGTTATTTATTTCATCCGGATGCAATTGTGTTAACAGATGCGATGCCCACTTGGAAGCAGTTTATTATGCAAAGAATTAGATGGTCTAGCAAAGCAAGGTACTATGATGATCGTTCTATTTTTTGGGTATTGCTTTTAGTGTATTTATTTAACCTGAGTTTTTTATTGATGTTCTTATTGGGGGATTTTAAGAGCCTGATAATTGCGCTCGCTTTTAAAACCTTTTTTGAGTTGTTTTTCTTAGATCCGGTTGCTGGGTTCTTCCACAAAAAAGAAGAGTTGCGCTATTTCCCGCTCTATCAGCCCATTCATATCCTTTACAACATAGTTGCAGGGCTTTTTGGGCAAATAAAAACCTATACTTGGAAGGGCAGAAAGGTGAAATAACCCCCTAATTTTTGTAATTTTGCCTTCTAATACAGAACTATGTCTACTGAATCTATACAAGCTACAGTTGCCTCTTTAACCTCCAAAGATTTTGCTACCGATCAGGAAGTGCGTTGGTGCCCTGGTTGTGGTGATTATTCAATTTTGGCGCAGGTACAAAAAGTAATGCCCACTATCGGTGTTCCTAAAGAGAATATTGTGATTATTAGCGGTATTGGTTGTAGTAGTCGTTTTCCTTATTATATGAACACTTATGGTATGCACTCTATCCATGGTAGAGCAACTACCATTGCAAGTGGATTAAAAGCATCACGTCCAGAATTAAGTGTTTGGATTGTGGCAGGTGATGGTGATGCTTTGAGTATTGGTGGTAATCATACCATTCATATGATTAGAAGAAATTTTGATGTAAACT
>CAWULX010000061.1:0-7474 GCA_963923775.1 uncultured bacterium | reverse complement strand
AACTGATGATTCATATGAAATAGTTACATTATAAAAGTACAAATAAGGGTTTAGAAGAAACCAATTCTAGTTAAGCTTTTTTATATCTAATTGTGAGTTAATTCCTTTTTAAGCCTTATTTTTAAGAACCAAACTCAACGATTATGTCACAAGGATTGCAAACCTATGATTACTTAGTATTTGTCTTGTATTTTGTATTAATTGCCAGCTATGGTTTTTGGATATACAAGAGAAAGCAAACAGTTAATGCCAACACTCAGGATTTCTTTTTAGCAGAAGGTCAATTAACATGGTGGGCTATTGGTGCTTCTTTAATTGCCTCTAATATTTCTGCAGAACAATTTATTGGAATGAGTGGAAATGGATTTAGATTAGGTTTGGCCATTTCTGCATATGAATGGTTAGCTGCCGTTTCTTTAGTAGTGGTAGCAGTTTTCTTTATGCCAGTGTATTTAAAGAACAGAATTTATACCATGCCTCAGTTTTTGAAGACAAGGTATAATGAGACAGTGGCTATGATTATGGCTATTTTTTGGTTATTCTTATACATCTTTGTAAACCTTACATCTATATTATATCTTGGCGCTATTGCGATTAATAATTTAACAGGTGGTGCCAATTTTCATTTGATAATGATTGGGCTAGCCATTTTTGCATTGTTTATTACACTAGGGGGTATGAAAGTAATTGGATACACAGATGTAATTCAAGTTTTGGTATTAACCATCGGAGGTTTAATCACTTCATACATTGCTTTAACTGTAGTGGCAGAAAAATTTGGATTTGGACATAATGCGCTAGCTGGTTTGCAACATTTAGTGAAGGCAGCTCCAGATCATTTCAATATGATTTTTGATAAGCCAACGACTGGTTCTACACAAAAACAAATTGATGACTATGCTAGTTTACCTGGTATTGCTATGATGTTAGCGGGTATGTGGGTAGCTAATTTAAATTATTGGGGATGTAATCAATATATTACTCAAAGAGCATTGGGAGCAGATTTAAAAACAGCTAGAACAGGTATTTTATTTGCAGCATTATTAAAATTAATGATGCCATTATTGGTGGTAGTGCCAGGTATTGCAGCTTATGTATTGTATCAAAATGGTGCATTACAAAATCAGATGATGACAGGCGGTGTATTAAATCAAGACAATGCTTATTCTTCAGTGGTAAGTTTTTTACCCACAGGCTTAAAAGGTTTATCGATGGCTGCTTTAACTGCTGCGATTGTAGCATCTTTAGCGGGTAAGGCAAATAGCATTTCTACTATTTACTCTTTAGACATTTATAAAAAATATATGAACAAAGAGGCGAGTGATACTAAAACGGTATCTACTGGTCGTATGATGATTATTGTTTCTTTAATCATTGCTATTATCATAAACTGGAATGACACATTAGGTATTGGAGGTAAGGGTGGTTTTGAGTTTATTCAAAAATATACTGGATATATTTCTCCTGCTATCTTCCCTGTATTCTTATTGGGATTTTTTTGGAAGAAAACAACTTCAAGAGCTGCCATTTCAGGTATAATTGTTGGTGTTGTTCTGTCTGTATTATTTGATAAATTTTTACCATCAATGCTAGGCCATGAAACAATTTTATATACTGCTTATCCTACTGCCTCTGGAAGTTTTGAAATTCCTTATTTAATTCAAATGGGCTGGGTGTTTTTCTTCACTACATTAGTCATTATTGTAGTAAGTCTTTTAGATGTTAAAGGACAAAACCATTCTAATGATTTGATTGAAGACAAAACTAAATATCAATTATCTAAGGAAAGTATTGCGATGATTGTAATTGTATTAGGATTTGTGATGGCAATGTATATTAGATTCTGGTAATTATTTAATCATCATCATCCTCTTCTTCTTTAGTGATCTTTAAGAATGCTGCTCTTTTAGGTGCAGGCACGACTGCATCTAATCCTTTTACTGCTTTCCAAATCACTTCAGTAAATGCTCTATCTGGAATAGCATCTTCTTTTGCAAAATTGAAGGTTTCACTTTTTTGTTGCCAAACACTTTTTACCGAATTTTTTTCATTGATATCGTATTTAGTAGGTTTTGCATTAAATACAAAATTATTGGGCGTAGATTGAAAACATCTCCATAAAGGGGTTGCGGCAGCGTCGTATTGACTCATTGGAGGGATCCCTAAAATAAGTTCAATGGTTTTTAACATAGAACTTGTTGAATACATGGTGTGGTCTATAAAATTTCTTTTCACCAAGCCACCAGCAATGTAGGCAGTGGTTCTATGTGCATCAATATGATCAGGTCCATCTTGCGCATCGTCTTCAACAATAAATACTGCCGTTTGATTCCAAATAGGATGTTTGCTTAAATATTCAATAAACATACCCACTGCTAAATCATTTTCAGCTACATGTGCATTAGGAGAAGGCTTGCCAAGCTTTAAACCTTCTGTATGATCGTTGATTAATCTTAAGGTATTTAATTGTGGCACTGCATTGTGTGCATATAAAGAATCAAATTCTCTTTTCCATTGTCCGACTCTTGTGGTGTCTCTTACAGACTGATCCCAGCTTGTGTAGTAAGGACAGAAATGATTTTCTAATACTGGAATATTAGCTTTATAATCATCTGCAAATTCTCCGTAGGTTCTGTAAGTTACTCCTGCTCTTTTTGCATGATCCCAAATAAAACCTTTTTTGCTATTGGCAATATTTCTAGTTCCTTCTGCATCATAATTTCCTCCTCTCCCTCCATAACTAGTTACCCAGTTTTTCTCTAAATAATCTGTAGCATAAGCACCAAAAGTCCAGTTATGTCCATCTGCACTAACTTCCCCATCTACATAAAAATTATCCATTAAAACAAAGTCCTTTACCAATGCATGTTGGTTTGGTGTAATATTTTCTCCGAATAAACAAAGAGCAGGATCTCCGTTACCTTCTTTTACATCACCTAAAACTTGATCATATGTTCTGTTTTCTTTAACAATATAAAAAACATATTTTATGGGTGATTTGTCGCCTAGTTTCTGTGGAATTGGATTACCTGCTTCTGCACCAGAAAATAATTCTTTCTCTTTATTATAAGGAGTATTATCATAAACCGCCTTTGAGTATAGGGCTAATTGTGCATCTGTAGGTTGTTGAAAAATACTTAAGGTACCTTTCATTAGACCACCAATATATTGTGTTGATTTAGCATCTTTTAATAAACCTAATTGAAAACCAAGCTGTCCCCTTTTTTTATAAGGATCAGGTCCGTATGGATTAGCATGAGAAGTATAACCTTTTCCATTGGCTACAAAAATAGTGTTACCAATTACTTTAACAGCAGTTGGATACCAACCAACAGGAATAAATCCTTTAGAGATGCTATTGCCAAATTTTGAAATATCAAATACTGCTAAGCAGTTATTATCTGCATTAGCAATATATAATTTTTTATCATCTTCACTTATAGCTAAAGCGTTGGTTGTAGAACCTGTTGGTGCATCTGGGTATAATGCAGTATTCAAAGTTTCAGCAATTTTATTTTTTTGAAGATCTATTATACTCACACTGTTATCATTGGCATTGGCAACAAAAAGTAAATTTCCTTTTTTGTTTAACACCATATCATTTGGATGACTACCTACTTTGAATTTAGTCACTATTTTTTTAGAAGCAATATCGTACACTACAACAGATTCGTCTCCCCAAATAGAAATGTATAATTGTTTTTTATTGCTAGATAATAAACAAGTGTAGGCCTCTGCTGGTAGGCTTATTTGAGAAGTAACTTTTTTTGTAGCAAGATTAATGGTGTACAAACTATTATTATCCTTGGTTACTACAAACAAAGTATTGGTTGTGTAATTAATGGTTAATCCTGCTGGCGAAATTTTAGTAGGCCATTTTTCTCCTAGCTTAATTGAATCTTTAAGTAGTAATTTATTTTTATTGATCGCATATTCTAAAATCCAATTATCATTTCCGCCAGAAGCGTACAAGGTTTTTTCATCTTTGCTAAATGCCAAGCCCAACCAAGATTTTGCAATATCTAAACTATCTAATATAGTATGTTTAGTAGCATCTATTAATTGTAAGCTTTGTGTGCTTTGTCCATTATTCGTAATAGCCAATAATTTTTTACTTGGAGAAACAGCAATATTCAATGGTAAATCACCTAAGGGTAAACTTTTACCAATGGGGCTTAAGCTCCAACCATTTGGTAATTGAATTCTTGACTTGTTTAATTTTAAAGCTGTTGCATTTTGTGCTTCACTATTGTTGATGAAAACAACAAAGAGCAAGCAATACATTAATTTTTTCATAAGTCTAATGTATGAAAAAACCCTCCAATTTGGAGGGTTTTGACTGTTATCGTTTAAGTAAGATTTTATTTAGCAGGTGTAATAATGATGTTCCTGAATTCAATAGGACCATGATCTCCTTGTAAATAAATAGGACCCGGCTCTGCTTCTTTGCTATCCAAAGCGCCACCTGTAATTCCAGGAACTTCTTGATTAGTAATGACTGTTACCCCATTACAAACTATAGTTACCATTCTTCCAATTAAGGTAATATCATAAGACTGCCACTCTCCTGCATCTTTAGCCATCATTTCAGAAGGTGGTAAGAAACCATATAATCCACCTAAATAAGTACTTAAAGGTTCTTTACCTTTATTGTCTTCGATTTGTACTTCGTATCTACCTCTAAGATACACACCACTGTTGCTTCCTTTTGGATATTTAAATTCAATATGTAATTTAAAATCATTGAATTTTTGATCAGTAATAATATTAGCACCAGATTTAGAACTTCTTAATATACCATTCTCTACCACCCATTGATTAGGGCCATTAGTATGCCATCCAGTGATATCATTACCATTGATTAATTTAATCGCTGGTCCCCATATGGGTGCAGTAGTTCTTTTTAATTTTGGTGCGCGAACTGCAGTCCAATTATAAGTTTTACCATCTGTGTAAATCATAGTACCAGTTAATTGATCATCTCCGTTCAAACTAAATTCAAAATCTTGGTAACGCAAGCCAGGCTCGTATTGTGGAGGAATAGAGAAACTAAATTTACCATTGGCATATTTAACATGTGCAACAGGTCTGGCACTTCCAAATTCATATACAAATCTTCCCACCATAGTTTCTCTTCCAGAATGTCTAACTTCTAACCAAGAGGGCAATTCTTTACCGTCTTTTTGAATAACTATATCCCATCTTCCCAAAACTTTGGTTGGATAAGCAGTGTCAGCACCATGAGATTGTGCATGTAAACTTGAGCTAACAATGCACATTAATGTAAATGCAAAAAATAAAATCTTTTTCATAAGTAAGAATTTAGTTGTTAAGTGTAGTCTATATTAGTTTTGATTTAATCTTCCTTTGAATTTATGTTTTCTTGGATGAGTCACCATTGATCTTTTAACAAAGTCCTCGCTAATCACACTAATATTACCGTCTACTTCTAACATGGCTAAATCAACATGTTGAATATCTCTTGAACCATGTTCTCTTACGGCAGCTTCTAGTTCTTCCATACTGATCTCGGCTTTTTTACAGTTTTCCACATTGGGTACCCCTTTATAAATTAACACCATCGCCTCCCCTTGAATTAGTTTACTTACCCCTTTGTTTTTATATAGGATTCTTTTTAAAGTATAATTGGCAGCAAAAAGGGAAATAGCAGCTACCAAACCTCCTTCCAAACTACTATCTGGCCCCACCATGGCATTTTGTACTGCATTGCTAATCAATAAGATAAATACTAAATCAATAACAGAAAGCTGTGCTAATTCTTTTTTTCCAAATACCCTAATGGCAATAATGATAAAGCAATAAACAGCTAGAGCCCTTAAAACGATATTTAAATAACCTGTTTGAAATATACCTAGGTCTAGTTTTAGCATGAAAAAGGAATAGAGGAACATAAATCTTAATTATATGGAGCAATTTACATGATTTCTGTTTAACTAGAATGAAATATTTGTGTCCTTTAATTTTATAAGTAATTGATATATAATATTTTATGAAGCAATAAATAAACAATCATGATACATGTTATTATATAATAATGTATCGAAACAGGGAAATGTTAAGAAAATATTAAAAAAAATGCCCTTTTCTAGGCCCGGATAGCCAATTTTCGAATATATTTGACATCTCGAAAGCTTGTAATAGATGCTACTTTTAGTATCAGATTACAAGTTTTTTAGTTTACAAGTAAAAAATATAATTACAAAACAACAAAACATGAGTAAAAAAATCCTTGTGAGTGTTTGTGCTTTTTTAATGACCATTATGGTCGGCTTTTCACAAACAGTTACAGTAACCGGAAAGGTTATTGACGAGAAAAACGCCCCTGTTGCCGGTGCAAGTGTACTTGACAAAGGCTCTAAGAAAGGTGTTAGTGCGGGTACTGATGGTACTTTTAGCATTTCAGTTAAAAAAGGTTCAACATTAGTAGTGTCTGCTTTAGGCTTTGAAAGCAAAGAAGTAGCTGCATTAAATAATGTTACCGTTCAATTAGTTTCTGACGTGAAAGCGTTAGCAGATGTAGTTGTAACTGGTGTGGGCGCTGCAACTTCTAAGAAGAAATTAGGTGTGGCTGTTGAATCTGTGAACTTGGCAAACCAAGTGAAAGTTTCTACTGGTGATGTTGGTCAACAATTAGTTGGTCAAGTTGCTGGTGCGCAAATTTCTAGTACTAACGGTACTCCAGGTCGTCCATTACAAATCTTATTACGTGGTATTAACACTGTGCAAGGTGGTACTTCACCAATGATCTTGATCGATGGTATTGAAGCTCGTGCAACAAGTTTAAACTCTATCGACGTAAACATCATTGAAAGAGTAGAGGTAGTACAAGGTGCTGCTGCAGCTTCTTTATATGGTGCGCAAGGTGCTAATGGTGTTATCCAATTATTTACTAAAAAAGGTAAACAAGGTAAAGTAAACATTGAAGTAAGTTCTTCAACTACAAGCAATGAATTATTGAATATTGGTGGATTATCAAAAGCTAAATACCATGCCTTTGTTACTGATGCTGCTAATAACGTAGTAATCGTAGGTGGTAAGCCAATGACTTTAGATCCAGCTACTTTAGTTTACAATGGTGACGTACAATATAACTCTTTAGGTGTATTGGGAGTGAGTGGTGGTACTTATACAAGTATTCAAAACAAGCCTTACGATGCTAACTTAAAGTATTACGATCATTACAAGATGTTCTTACAACCAGGTTATGCAACTAATAACTCAGTAACAATTTCTGGTGCTGGTCCTAAAGTAGATTATTTATTTTCTGCTTCAAACAATAAGCAAAATTCAAACTTTATTAGCAATGGTGATTTCCAACGTTCTAACTTAACATCTAAAATTGGTGTTGAATTAGCTAAGGGTTTGAAATTCACTACTACAACTCAATTGGTTTATACTAAGAATACTATGTTAGACCAAACAGGTCGTGGTATCTTCTTTAACATCAACAACG
>CAWULX010000060.1:0-7718 GCA_963923775.1 uncultured bacterium | reverse complement strand
TGTACATATCTACAGAGGTATCTGCGTTAGAGCGAATCATAGTAGTGATATAGCTAGTGTATCCTAAGAAGAAAAACACCATGGACCAAATTCCTAGTTTTAAGAAATAGTATCCTTTTTTATTGGCATAACGAATACCTAATGCAATGAACACAGCGACCAATACAAAGAAGGTAATAAAACCGCTAAAGAAAGGCAAACCAAAACTATTTACAAAAGTAACGTCAAATGCACCTGCCCACTTAATAGTATATTGAATTAAGAATACTTGAATAAATCCTGTGATCACTACTCCAATAAAGAAAGCAACTAATCCACCCTTCCAGCTTGCTTTGTAATTTCTGAAATAATACACCATTACAATGCCAGGAATAGTTAAGATATTTAATAAGTGAACTCCAATGGAAATACCCATCATATAAAAAATGAAAATGATCCACTTATCTGCACCTGGCTGATCTGCTTTGTGCTCCCATTTTAAAATAGCCCAAAATACCAATGCAGTAAAGAATGAACTTAAAGCATACACTTCACCTTCAACTGCAGAATACCAAAATGAATCACTAAAAGTATATGCTAATGCACCAACAATACCTGCACCCATTACCAAAATAATTTGGTTTTGAGTTAAGTCTGCACCACTTGCTTTTTCAACCATTCTTTTGGCAAAATGCGTAATGGTCCAAAATAAAAATAAAATAGTAAAGCCGCTTGCTAAGGCACTCATGGTATTCACGGCCTTCGCTGCAGTTAATGGATTATCACCAAAAAGAATAATGAATATTCTTCCCATTAATACAAACATAGGTGCTCCTGGAGGATGTGGAATTTGTAATTTATAAGCACTACTGATAAACTCACCACAATCCCAGAAACTACCTGTAGCTTCTGAAGTCATAATGTAAACAGTACAAGCAACTAGGGTTACGATCCACCCTGTCCAATTATTTACTTTTTTAAAGTCCATTTTACCTTTTTTAGTAGTTGCAAACTTAACCCAAATGAGGCAAAATGGGAAATTAATAGGCGCTTTATGATTATTTTAAGATTTCCGGTTTCCCCCTATGTTTTTTATCTTTGCGATCCATGAGTAAACCACGTTCAGTAGCCTTTCATACTTTAGGCTGTAAGCTTAATTTTTCGGAGACTTCCACTCTTTCCAGACAAATGGAACAGGAGGGCTTTGAGAAGAAGGCTTTTACAGAAGAAGCAGATGTGTATGTCATTAATACCTGCTCCGTAACAGAAAATGCAGATAAGGAATGTAGACAACTAGTTCGTCGTATTCAAAAATTAGCGCCTGAAAGTTTTGTGGTCATTACGGGTTGTTACGCTCAATTAAAACCAAAAGAGATTGCAGAAATACCGGGTGTGGATTTGGTATTGGGTGCCGCAGAGAAATTTAATTTAATAGAACATATTTCCACCCTTTCGAAGGGAGACCCAACCAAAATATGTAGTTGTGATATTGAAACTGTTTCTGGATTCAATAGTTCTTTTTCAGTAAAGGATAGAACTAGAACATTTTTGAAAGTACAGGATGGTTGTGATTATAGTTGCTCATTTTGTACCATCCCCATGGCAAGAGGAAAAAGTAGAAGCGATAGTATTGAAAATGTGGTGAAACAAGCTAAAGATTTAGCAGCGCATGGAGTGCAAGAAATAGTTTTAACGGGTATTAATTTGGGAGATTTTGGAAAAGGTTTCGATGGTGGCAAAAAAAGAGAAGAAAACTTTTTTGATTTAATTAAAGCTTTAGACACGGAAACAACTATTCCTCGATACCGCATTTCATCTATTGAACCGAATTTATTAACAGATGAAATGATTGCATGGGTAGCTGAAAGCAAACGCTTTATGCCTCATTTTCATATCCCTTTACAAAGCGGATCAGATCCTGTTTTAAAATTGATGCAAAGAAGATATAATACTCAATTATATAAAGACAAAATTAGCCTAATTAAGCAATTGATTTCACATGCATGTATTGGCGTGGATGTAATTGTGGGTTCTCCGGGAGAAACAGAAGCTTATTTCAAAGAAAGCATGGACTTTATACATGCATTAGATATTGCTTATTTACATGTATTCACTTATTCTGAAAGAGCAGCCACCAAGGCCTTGGAAATAAAACCTATTGTGCCAATTGCTGTTAGACAAGAAAGAAATAAAATATTGCGTAATCTCTCTTATCAGAAAGAACAATATTTTAAAGCGCAGCATATTGGATCTACTAGAAAAGTATTGTTCGAATCTATCAAACAAAAAGATCCAAGTCAGTTAGCTATGTTAGAGGGATACACTGATAATTACATTAGAATCACCACCCCTTATAGAGCCGAATGGAGTAATCAAATAGTAGATTGGACAATTGCTTAAATAACGGAGATTTCTTCTACCTTGAATTCTACAATCATCATCATATTGATGCTTTCAAGTCTAACGAAAACATTTTTCTTACCTGATTTTATCACTTCCCCTTTTTGACCCATAAATAAACCATTATTGATGGCTACCCTAGTTTGAGGCGGAATATTGGTCATATCAACAACTTGAATACTTTGATAAGATTCGCCTAAATACTTTTTAATTGTTTCGATTTCTTTGTCTCTAATAATAGCAGGCTTTTTTTCAAAGTATAAAAAGTTCACTACACCATTGATAGATAATATTTGATTTCGATCTTCTTTAGATGCTTTTACAAATACATAAGATCTAAATAGAGGCTCTTCAATGATCTTCTTTCTATCAGACCATTGTCTTTCTTTTTTTTGTACTGGACACCAGCTCTCAAAACCTCTTTGTAGTAAAAGTTCATCTACTTTTTTCTCCCACTTTGACTTTGTATAAATTACATGCCAAAGCTTTTCATGCTCCTTTTCTGCCATTGTTGCGTTTTTAAAGTTATCCCTACTTTACTACACTGCTTTTGATGGTCAACTTGCCCAATAAAGAATTTGATTGAGCCAATTGAATGTCTTTAGCAACCTGCTTTAACCAAGCTTGATATCTATCTTGCTTAGGCTTATCGGGATTGTTATAAAACTTATCGTGATCAGCTTTAAGAGGGGAAACCTGCATAGGTTCTTTCAGCTTTAAAATATTTTCGTTTTCTTGTACAATATCTTGTACTTGTTTTTTATAGTATTTAAATTTCTCGATATTTAAATAAGAAGGTCTTTCAATTTGTCCGGCAATCCACTGAGCATTTTTCTTAAATTTTGCAATAGCTGTATCAGCTTTTATTTTTTTATTTTCTGCATTAGCTATGTCATAAATAGAAGGGCTTTTTGTCCAAATTTGGTATTTTGCTTTTTCCATCTCATCCCAAGCTAAGGCACTTGGATTATCTTTTTCTCTATACTTGAAGAATTCATATTCGTCAGGCAAAATAATATCTGGCGCTACACCTCTTCTTTGTGTAGAACTTCCATTAATTCTATAAAACTTCTGAATTGTTAATTTAACAGCCCCGTATTCTGTTTGAATACCTAATGAATCTAAAGGTTTTCCAAATGAAACATTTCTTTGAACTGTACCTTTCCCATAAGAAGAACTACTTCCTACTATAATACCTCTTTTATAATCTTGTATCGCTGCTGCAAAAATCTCACTAGCAGATGCACTAAATTCATTCACCATTACTACCAAAGGGCCATCGTATAAAATGCCTGGGGTTTCGTCATATAAAACCTGGGATTTGCCACCCTTATCTCTAATTTGTACAACAGGCCCTTTATCAATAAACAAGCCAACCATTTGTACTACTTCATATAAAGATCCTCCTCCGTTATATCTAATATCAATAGTGATTCCTTTTACGTTTTCTGCCTTAAGTTTCACAATTTCTTTTGCTACATCTTCCGAACATCTATGACCATCTTCTCTTTCAAAATCTGCATAAAAATCTGGTAAATAAATATAGCCATATTTTTCATTTCCTTTGGTGATCACTGCACTTCTTGCGTATCCTTCATCTAAGACTACTTTTTCTCTAATCAATGAAACTACTTTAATGGTGCCATCTGGCTTTCTAACAGTCAATCTAACTTCAGTACCTAAATTTCCTCTAATTAATTTTACTGCTTCTGTAGTCTCGTATCCTTCAATATCCACTGGTTCTTCAGCACCTTGAGCAATTTTTATAATTACATCGTTCGCCACCAGTTGACCAGATTTCCATGCTGGGCCACCAGGTGTTATATTAACTAATTTAACCCCATTATCATCCTGCCCCAATAATGCACCAATACCGTAAAATACACCACTCATTTGTTCAGTAAAAGACCTCTTTTCTACTGGAGCAAAATAATCAGTATGTGGATCCATTAAACCTGTGATGGTATTTAAAAATGTTTCAAATCTTTTTTCTTTACCGAAGGTTCTTTCTAAAGATTCAAATTTCTTTAATTGAATTTTTTTAATAGCATTTCTAGATTCTACTTCTATTAAAGAATCAGATTTAACTACATATTTTTCCTTGTCTTTATTTTTTTCTCTTTCTTCTACAGCATTAACATATCTATCTAATACTTTATAAGTTAAAAGTTTTCTCCATCTATCATTTCTTTCAGCTTTATTGGCAGCAAAAGGAATAGCATCGGCATCAAAATAAATAGAGTCATTGGTATTAAAATCAAATGGTTTGTCAATTAATTGTGTAAACAAATCTTTTGCTTCTTTTATTCGTCTATCATATACCAAATCTACTGCATCTGTAAAACTTAAAGGGCTCCCATGGATCTCATCATCTATTCTTCTTTCGTATATTTTTAAACTATCTATATCAGATTTTAAAAACAAAGTTTTATCAGGATCTAATGCCTTAAAATAACCATCAAATACTTCTTTAGAAAAAGCATCATCAATTTTTCTTGGACTATAATGTTCTGTTTCTAATAATTGTCCAATGGTGGAAACTAATTTTCTATGTCTAATTGAAACAGGCTCTTGTTGATCTGTTACTATATTAAAGGCAAAAAATAAACCCCCAAATACTAATATAGTGGCTAAAAATGTCCACTTATTTTGTTTTACATATGTCATAATTGCTCGCATGAAGAAATTCAAAAATAGCGTAAAATGGCTTTGAAAGCTGCTAATCTTCTATAATATGGAAGTTTTTACCATAATTTTATAAAAACATGGCCAACTAATTTTATAGATTACTGATTTAATGTATTTTTGCGACCCTAAATGGAGGGTATAGCTCAGTAGGTTAGAGCGACAGTTTGTGGCACTGTAGGTCGTGGGTTCGAGACCCATTACTCTCCCCCAAAAACCTATCACTTAATTGAGATAGGTTTTTTTATTAAAACTAGTTTATGATGCATATAATCGTTTTATTGATATTATTCACTGTATTAGCATGGCTTATTAGCTGGGGCATGATTGCCATTTTATTCTACCCCAAAAAACCCATACTAGGCTGGCAAGCTCCTTTAATTGGTTGGGTAAAAGCATTTGATTTGAATAACTTTTTAAAGGAAGATCAATTAACAGGACAATTAGATCAATTAATGCCCACCTTAGATGATAAATTAGACGATTTTTTCCGTAACCGTTTGGCAGAAAAACTACCCATGATTTCAATGTTTATTGGAGACAAAACAATTCAACAATTAAAAACTGTTTTTTTGGACGAACTAAGAAATATGTTTCCCGAATTAATCCAGTCCTTCTCAAAGAATATGCAAAAAGAACTAATTGATCAATTGGAGTACCAAACTCTTGAAAAAATAAAAATTGCCTGTTTTAAAGCAACGGCCCCACTAAGAGTATTAGCTATATTCATTGGTTTGATTTGGGGAATTGTAGCTTATTTGATTTTGAACCTTTTTTAAACTTTCATGTTACTATTTATTGCTGTTTAATTGCCGCTCATACTTTACCGCTTCCTTTGTTACAAAAGAAGCCTGATATTTGCCCCCAACTTAAACTAGTTAGAACTTTACTAGTCCAACTATTGAATTAAAAAAATATGAAAAATATACTATTGATTTTAAGCTTTTTGACTGTATCTCAATTGACCAGTATTGCTCAGATACCTGGAGGAGCAAGACCTGGAGCTGGGAATATGAATATGGGCCATTTTTATGGCAAAGTGGTGGATGCCAATAAAAAAGGAATTGATGGAATAACCATACAATTAAAAAGCAACAAATTTGACCCAGCGACCAAGAAAACAACTGAAGTGGTAGTGGGAACAATGATAAGTGCAGCTAATGGAGATTTTAGCTTTGAAAACTTGCCAATTATGGGAGCCAATTTTAAATTAATCTTCACAGGTATTGGTTATAAGAAATTAGAAAAACCAGTAAGTTTTAATATAAAAATGAACGCTGGTCAAAACATGCAAGATATGTTGGCGATGGTAGACAAAGATTTAGGTAACATTAAACTAGAAGAGAACCCCAATGAATTGGCGAGTGTAACAGTTACCTCAACTGCTAAACCACAATTCGAAATGGGGATTGACAGAAAAGTATTTAATGTTGACAAGAATTTAACCAGTACAGGTCAAACAGCTGTTGAAGTTATGAAGAACATTCCCAACTTGAATGTTGATATTGATGGCAATGTTACTTTAAGAAATGCAGCTCCTACATTATTAATTGATAATAGACCTACTACCTTAACAATGGATCAAATACCTGCAGACATTATTGATAGAGTAGAAATTATCACTAACCCCTCTTCTAAATACGATGCAACTGGCGGTAATGCTGGTATCTTAAATATTGTATTAAAAAAGAATAGAAAGAACGGTTATAATGGAGGTATTAGAACAGGACTTGATATGAGAGGAAAATTCAATGGCGGTGGTGATATCAACCTAAGAGATAATAAAATTAATTTCTCTGCCAATGCCAATATCAATGAGAGAAAATCTATTGGTACATCTGAGAATACAAGAGATATCCTAGGCGCTTTAAATCCTACAAGTATTAAAACAATCAATAATAGCACAAGTAATGGTAGTTTTAATTTCTTTAGATCTGGAATAGACTACTTACCTGATAATAGAAATACTTTTTCTTTATACGGCAATATTGTTAAAGGCGCTTTCAATAATGGAGGTGCTCAAGAGATTGACTCTTTAATTTCTGGAAATAAGAAATCCTACACTTTAGACAATAATTCTCATTTTGAGTTTTTAAACAAAGGCGGTCAATTAAGTTATAAGCACTTGTTTGCAGAAAAAGGTCATGAAATTAGCACCGATTTAAATTATAATGAATCTGAATCCAATAACTGGTCAACTATTAATTCTACTATATTAAATCAAAAAAGCGTGGGTGTGGGTAATAATAAAAACTACACCTACAATTTAGACTATGTTAGAGAATTTAAAAACGAAATGAAATTCGAAACTGGAGTAAGATATAATTACAGAAGCGAATACAATAAGAGAGACCAATTTAGAAATGATGTATTATTAAAAAGCATTAGTAATCCTTATAACTATGACGAAAAAGTATACGCAGCTTATAGTAATTTGGGTTTCAAAAAGGACAAGTTTAGCTATCAATTGGGCTTAAGAGCAGAAAGCAGAGAATACAATGGTGCGATTTTAAATGGCCGTGGTACAGATTCTTTAAAATTCAAGAATAGCTACCCTATTAGTTTATTCCCAAGTGCATTTATCAATTACAAAAAGAATGATAAAGAAGATTTTCAATTAAACTATTCAAAAAGAATTAGTCCCCCGAACTTCT
>CAWULX010000059.1:0-7780 GCA_963923775.1 uncultured bacterium | reverse complement strand
CACAAGGAGTATCGTCGGCAGCGTCAGATGTGTATAAGAGACAGCATGGAAAGAGAGTGCTACTAAAGGAATTTTTGAAGGAGTAGATCGCGCTTCTGGTAAACTTAAATTTACTGGAACAAGAGTGGATTTAATCTTTGGATCTAATTCTGAATTACGCGCTTTAGCTGAAGTGTATGCTTGTGATGATGCAAAGGAGAAATTTGTACATGACTTCGTTGCAGCATGGAATAAAGTAATGAACTTAGATAGATTTGATTTGAAATAATTGAATTAGATTTTTTTAATAACCCTCAAGAGATTGGGGGTTATTTTTTGTACTTAAAGGACTGTCGGCTTCACTTCGTTTCGCCGACTTCCTGGACTTCTACGAGGGGCGTACCCAAAGCCACTACAAAAGCTTCGCTTTTGCTAGGCGTTTCCCTTTGTCTGCTTTTGAGAGCAAGCTCTCATCGCATCCAAATGAAAACGCCCCGACACTTTGTGTCGAGGCGTTTGTGCCCAGAACAGGAATCGAACCTGCACTACCTTGCGATAACCAGATTTTGAGTCTAGCGCGTCTACCAGTTCCGCCATCTGGGCATTTTGCACCTATGTGCTCAGCGGGATGCAATATTACGCTATCAGCGGAATTCTGCCAAAATACGATCGAGGTATTTTTTCTTGTAGTAATACTCTTTTATTTGCAGCATTGCTTCTTGGGAAATAGTATCGATTTGATCCATTTCCAGATAGTCTTTAATAGGTTCCAAAATGTCATCTTGTATAGCTTTAATTTGACCTAAAATTTGTTGTTTTGAAGCTTCATCATCGGCTTCCATCCAAGCTTCATTTAATTCCATCATCTTCATTAAAAAAGCAGGCGATAAAGCAAATTTCTCATCTGTAGTGATCATCCCTTTTAATTCCAATACATAAGGCAATATTTGGTCTTTATTATTTAAAAGAGAAAACCCCTTGTTGGCTAAAGCAGATCTTTCCAATGCTTCTTCTTGTTCATATGAATTGCTTTGTGCAAACTTATCTGGATGTGAAGCACGTTGAATATCCATAAATGCTGCCCTCAATTTGTTCGTATCTACTTGAAAACCAATAGGAAGGCCAAATAAATCAAAATAATTCATTGTCTATTTTCGTATATTGTGTAAAATTACCAAAATGCTGGTATTAGGCCTTATTAAAGAGGGAAAAGTTCCCAGTGATAACAGGGTGGCATTAACACCAAAGCAATGTAAATGGTTGTTAGAGCAACATCCTGAATGGGATATTTTGGTGGAATCTTCAACCAATCGTTGCTTCTCTGACAATGAATATAAAAGAGAAGGAATTAAAGTGGTAGAGGATATTTCTGGTGCTGATATTTTACTGGGTATTAAAGAAGTACCTATTGCACAATTAATTCCCAATAAAACTTATTTATTTTTCTCTCATACTAAAAAGGCTCAATCTTTTAATCAATCATTGTTTCATGCAATGATGGATAACAAGATTACTTTGATTGATTACGAATGTTTAGAACATGAAGATGGACAAAGATTAATTGGTTTTGGTTTTTTTGCCGGAGTAGTAGGAGCACATAATGGAATTATGGCTTATGGAAATAGATCCAAAGAGTTTACATTAGGTAGAGTGAAAGATGTAAAAGATTATTTGGAATTAATTCATACTTATTTTGGTTTGAAATTACCTCCCATTAAAATTGCAGTAACTGGATCTGGAAGAGTAGCTCATGGTATTTTAGAGATCATGAATTTAATGGATGTACAACAAGTAGAACCTGATGAGTTTAAATCACGTAAATATGCTTATCCTGTATATGTTCATTTAAAAGGGAAAGATTTATACAAGAGAAAAGATAATGGGTCTTATGAAAGAAATGATTTTCATCAAAATCCAGAAGCTTATGAATGTCTTTTTAAAGAATATTTGCCCTATACACAGATATTAATGAATGGAGTGTATTGGGAGAAAGGTATACCACCATTATTTAGTATGGAAGATTTGAAAATGGAGGAGTCTGTTTTAACAACTATTGCAGATATTACAGACGATGCTTATGGAAGTGTCCCTTGTAATGTAGGCGATGCAAGTTCTGACGATCCCATTTATGGTGTACAGATTGAAACATGTCAAAAATGTAATCCATATCATTATAACTGTATAGATATAATGGCGGTAGGGAATTTGCCCAATGAACTACCAAGAGATGCTAGTAGATTTTTTGGGGAGCAATTGATTAAATATGTTTTAGAGGATGTGGCAACTGGAGGTAATCCCATAATAGAAAATGCTACTATGTTACATAAAGGAAAATTAACCGAAGCATTTGCTTATTTAGCAGATTATGCTAAACATTAAAAGAGTAAATAATAATCTTTCAATAAGCTTTTAAAAACCTCAGTATATTCATTATTTGCTTCTTTAATGAAAAGCTTATTTCTTAAGATACCTGATGGCTGTTGATTCGTTTTTTTAAATTGAAGAAAACTTCTAAAGGGTAATTGCTTTTCTTTATTGAATACAGTGGTTTCTTCTATTAATTGCATGCCATTCGTTTCCATTAATTTTTGCATGGTATATGCTCGAATAGAAGGTATGATCACAAAAAACAATCCCTCTTTATTTAGTAGTTTGGAAACTATTGAAGCAAATGTTTCCCAAGGAAGTGCTGCACTATGTGCTGCTAAATTTTTATTATTATCTGGAGAAGGTAAATCTGTTTCAAAAAAAGGCGGATTAGAGATAATACATTCAAATTGATTAGTATGAGAAGATGCATAATCTTGAATAGAAGTATTAACCACAGATAATCTATCATTCCAAGTACTTAAAGCAAAATTTGAGGATGCTTGGTTTGCTGCATTTGGTTCTATTTCAACTGAAGTGATTTTACCAATGGAATTTTTTTGAGCCATCATTAAACTTAATAAGCCAGTTCCAGTGCCAATATCTAAAATAGTAGATGCGTTTTGAACTAGTTCATGTTCAATAGCCCATGCACCAAATAAACATGCATCAGTACATACTTTCATTGAAGTATGCTCCTGATGCACGATAAATTTTTTGAACTGAAAAAAGGTGTTCGCCATTGAGCAATAACTATTCTGAAGTTAAGCTTGCACCTAAGTATTCTTTATTCAATCTAGCAATGTTTGCAATAGAAATTTCTTTTGGACAAGCTGCTTCACAAGCACCTGTATTAGTACAAGAACCAAATCCTTCTTTGTCCATTTGAGCAACCATATTTAATACACGAGATTTTCTCTCAGGTGCACCTTGTGGTAATAATGCCAAGTGAGATACTTTAGCACTCAAGAACAACATAGCAGAACTATTTTTACAAGCAGCTACACAAGCACCACAACCAATGCACATTGCAGATGCGAATGCTTCATCTGCTTTTTCTTTTTCAATAGGTAAGCTATTTCCATCTACAGCATTACCTGTGTTTACGCTTACATAGCCACCCGCTTGTATAATTCTATCAAATGCACTTCTGTCAACGGTCAAATCTTTTACAATTGGGAAAGAGTTAGCTCTCCATGGTTCAATGGTAATCGTATCTCCGTCATTGAAGGCACGCATATGTAACTGACAAGTTGTATTAGCTTGCCAAGGACCATGTGGCTTACCATCAATGTATAAAGAACACATACCACAAATACCTTCTCTACAATCATGATCGAAAGCAACTGGTTCGTCTCCTTCAGTAATTAATTTTTCATTTAAAACATCCAACATTTCTAAAAAGGACATTTCATCAGAGATGCCATTTACTTCATATGTTTTGAAAGCACCCGCTGTGTTAGCATTTTTTTGGCGCCATACTTTTAGTTTTAAATTCAATTCTTTATGTGACATATCTTAAAAGTTATCTGTTAATTAAATGGGTCTTTATTATTTGTAGTTTCTTTGAGAAGGTTTGATAACATCATACTTTAATTCTTCTTTATGTAATTGCCAATCATGTTCAGCCTTTGCTTCCCATGCTGCTACATACATAAATTTCTCATCGTCTCTTAATGCTTCACCATCTGGTGTTTGGTATTCTTCTCTAAAGTGACCGCCACAGCTTTCTTCTCTGTTTAATGCATCAATACACATTAATTCTCCTAATTCAATAAAGTCAGCCACGCGGTTAGCTTTATCTAATTCAGGATTAAACTCATTGATATCACCTGGGATTCTAACATCGCTCCAGAATTCTTTTTTCAATGCTTGTACTTCTGCAATGGCTTGTTTTAAACCTTCTGCATTTCTTGCCATACCACATTTATCCCATATAATCTTACCTAAACGCTTATGGAAACTCTCTACAGATTGTTTACCATTAATGTTCTTTAAAGTTTGAATTCTATCTGCAACTGCTTTTTCTGCTGCTTCAAATGCAGGGTGAGTTGTAGGTATTGGAGCATTATAAATTTCGTCTGCTAAATTATTGCCTAATGTGTAAGGAATTACAAAGTATCCATCTGCTAAACCTTGCATCAAAGCACTAGCACCTAAACGGTTGGCACCATGATCACTAAAGTTTGCTTCACCTAATGCATATAATCCAGGAACAGTGGTTTGTAATTCGTAATCTACCCATAAGCCACCCATTGTGTAGTGAACAGCAGGGTAAATTCTCATAGGCACTTCGTATGGATTTTCTCCTGTGATTTTTGCGTACATATCAAACAAGTTGCCATATTTTTCTTTTACCACTTCTTTTCCTAAAGCGATAATTTCATCATGACTTACATTGCCTAATCCTTTTTTGCTTACTTCAGTTTTACCATATCTTTCAATAGCAGCTGCATAATCTAAATAAACCGCTTGCTTAGAAGTACCTACACCATAACCAGCATCACATCTTTCTTTAGCGGCTCTTGAAGCTACATCTCTTGGTACTAAATTACCAAAAGCAGGGTAGCGTCGCTCTAAATAATAATCTCTTTCTTCTTCTGGAATTTCGTTTGGTTTACGAGTGTCTCCTTTTGCTTTTGGCACCCAAATTCTACCATCATTTCTTAAAGACTCTGACATCAAAGTCAATTTAGATTGATGATCACCACTTACTGGTATACAAGTAGGGTGGATTTGAGTGAAACAAGGATTTGCAAAATAAGCTCCCTGCTTATGCGCTTTCCATGCAGCAGTTACATTAGAACCCATTGCATTCGTTGATAAGTAAAATACGTTTCCATATCCACCAGTACATAATAATACTGCATATCCAAAATGTCTTTCTAATTCACCTGTAACTAAATTACGAGCAATAATACCTTTTGCTTTACCATCAATTTTTACTACGTCTAACATTTCGTGACGAGCAAACATTTGCACATTTCCTAAAGCTACTTGACGCTCTAATGCTTGATATGCTCCAATTAATAATTGTTGTCCTGTTTGTCCTGCAGCATAGAAAGTTCTTTGTACTTGTGTACCACCAAAACTTCTATTACTTAATAATCCACCATATTCACGTGCAAAAGGAACACCTTGAGCAACGCATTGGTCAATTATATTGGCACTCACTTCAGCTAAACGATGAACGTTCGCTTCACGCGCTCTGTAATCTCCACCTTTAATGGTATCATAGAATAATCTAAATACACTATCTCCATCGTTTTGATAGTTCTTAGCGGCGTTAATGCCACCTTGCGCTGCTATAGAGTGTGCACGGCGAGGACTATCTTGAAAACAAAATGCTTTTACTTTATATCCCATCTCACCAAGTGATGCTGCTGCGGATGCACCAGCTAAGCCAGTACCTACTACAATCACTTCCATCTTTCTTTTATTAGCTGGGTTAACTAATTTACAATGACCTTTATAATCTACCCATTTGTCATCTAATTTTCCAGCAGGTATTTTAGCGTTTAACATAGTTCAATCTTTTATCAATCAGTTTGTATAATAAGGTTAGTTGATTTGAATTATTTTATCCAATTAAAATAAAAGCTAATTGGCATTAATGCGAAAATCAAAGGAATTAATATAGCAAAGCCATATCCGATGCTAGAGATTAATGCATGGTATCTTCTATTGTGTACTCCTATAGTTTTGAAAGCACTTTGGAATCCATGTGCCAAGTGATAGGCCAAAGAACCACATGCTAATACATATAAAATTACAATGTATGGATTAGTAAAAACTGTATCCATTTCAGCGTATAAATTATGTAGCTCAACTCCGTTATGATTTACAGTTCCTAAAGTTTTGATATTTCCAATGCCGCCTAATCTACTAGGTGTCCAGAAATGATAAATATGCGCAATTAAAAACAATAAAATCAAGGTTCCTAAAATGGCCATACTTCTACTATACCATTTGCTTCCTTTTGTGTAACTCACTGCATATCCAACAGATCTTTTCTTTCTGTTTTCAAGAGTTAATAAATAACCTTGATAGATATGTAAAAAAATACCTAGGAACAATCCAATTTCTAAAACTCTTGGCACAGCATTGCTTCCCATAAAATGGCCAGCTTTGTTAAACATTAGTCCACCATCGTTTGCCCAAATGGTTGCATTTAATCCAGCATGTACTATTAAAAAAAGAATTAGAAAAATACCCGTGAAGCCCATGATCAATTTTTTTCCCACGGAGGAAGTGAACATTTGTTTAAAGGTCATAATTGCAGATTTTTTTTAAATCGATGCAAAAGTAACAAGGATTTTCTAACTACACCTAATTCGTTCTATGATTTTGAGCATCAATGCAGAATACCTTAACAAATTGTGCATTTAGATAGGTTATTGACCACTTGTATAAATTTCTCCATGCATCAAGACTTTGGCTTATTTTTACTTCATGATTAAAGTGCTTTCTATCCTTTGGAATAGCTTCAAAATGGCTTTACAAGAGCTAAAAGTGAATAAATTAAGAACTTTTCTTTCTTTATTTGGAATTACAATTGGCATATTTTGCATTATTGGGGTTTTAGCAACCATTGATAGTTTAAAAGCTAAAATTCAAACAGATTTATCCAGTTTTGGTAATAATACTATCTATATTGACAAATGGGATTATAGTGGCGGCCCTGAATACCCTTGGTGGAAATTCATGAAAAGACCTTCTATGAAAGTGGAGGAAATGGAGATTATAAAAAAGAAGAGCAATTTAGCTTCTAATATGGCATTTTTTACCTCTACTCAAGCATCTTTTACACATGAAGAAAATATTTTAAAAGGGGTAAATATTTATGGAATTACCAATGAATACAAAGCGGTTCAAAGTTTTAATATTGGTGTAGGCAGATATTTTTCTGAAGCTGATTTTTTAAGAGGGGGGCCTACAGCTGTAATTGGTTATAAAGTTGCAGAAGAGCTATTTGGGAAAGCTGAAAAAGCTTTGGGTAAAACCATTTCTTATGGTGGAAGAAGGTTAATGGTTATAGGAATTATCGAAAAACAAGGTACAGCAATTATCAATGGATTTGACTATGACAAATCTGTACTAACTACTTATAATTACTTTGCCTCTGTATTTAATCCAGATAACTCAAATCCTTATATCATGGTACAAGCCAAGTCAGGTGTGCCATCTGCATTATTGCAACAAGAATTAACAGGCGTAATGCGTCAAATTAGAAAATTAAGTCCTACTCAAGAAGATAATTTTACTTGTAATGATGTGGCTCAATTTAAAGATCAAATTGACAGTGTCTTTGGATCAATCAATAGTGGAGGATGGGCCATTGCTGGATTATCTCTAATTGTAGGTGCTTTTGGTGTTGCTAATATTATGTTTGTAACAGTAAGAGAAAGAACCAGCCAAATTGGTTTGAAAAAAG
>CAWULX010000058.1:0-7848 GCA_963923775.1 uncultured bacterium | reverse complement strand
GGGCTCGGAGATGTGTATAAGAGACAGATACAACACCCTGCCCCATTACTGCACCAAACAAGGCCAATAAAACCATTTTGAAATTGGCTTTGTGTCCAAAACTTTCTTTTAATGGATTCGTAGATGTTTTTCCTTCAGATTTTAGTTTGCTAAACATGGGTGATTCACTCATGCGCATTCTAATGAGAACAGACACACCAACTAATAATATGGAAATCCAAAATGGATAACGCCATCCACCCCACTCTGCACTAAACTGATCTACACCTTGGCTAGAACGAATTAAAATAATCACTCCTAATGCTAAGAATAATCCTAAAGTAGCGGTTGTTTGAATCCAACTTGTCCAAAAACCTCTTTGACCAGATGGCGCGTGCTCAGCAACATAAGTTGCCGCCCCTCCATACTCACCTCCCAATGCCAAACCTTGCAATAATCTTAAAATCAACACTAAAATGGGCGCTAACCAGCCAATACTTGCATAACCTGGCACCAAGCCAATGGCAAATGTGGAGCCTCCCATAATCACTAGGGTTAATAAGAAAGTATATTTTCTACCAATCAGATCTCCCAGTCTTCCAAATACCAATGCCCCAAAAGGACGCACAATAAAACCCGCAGCAAATATGGCCAAAGTGCTTAAAAGTGCTGCAGTACCTGCGTCTGCAGGAAAAAATTGTTTAGATAAAATGGTAGCCAACATACCAAAAATGTAGAAGTCATACCATTCAATCAAAGTTCCCACGGAAGAAGCGCCAATGACAAAAGCAATTTTGCTTGGCTGTTTTGAAGCATTCATAAAATTTGTTTTAGCAATCGATTCTTCAAGTTAAATATTTAAACTGAAAAACGTAAATTTGGAAACACTATTTATTACTGTTTGTCATGTCTTATCCTTATCAAATCAAGAGCATAGATGCTTATCATGCTGCCTACAAAAAAAGTATAGAAGAACCAGCACAATTCTGGACAGAAATTGCAGAACACTTTACTTGGCATAAGAAATGGGATACTGCATTGAACTGGAATTTTAAAGAACCAAAAGTAGAATGGTTCAAGGGAGGACAATTAAATATCACCGAAAACTGTTTGGATAGACATTTGGCCACTAGAGCCAATCAACCTGCTATTATTTGGGAACCCAATGATCCCAATGAACATCACAGAATTATTACCTACCAACAACTACATACCAAAGTTTGTCAGTTTACTCAAGTACTCATCAATAACGGCGTGAAGAAAGGAGATCGTGTTTGTATTTATATGGGCATGATACCAGAATTAGCCATTGCAGTATTAGCCTGTGCAAGAATGGGTGCCATACATAGTGTGATTTTTGGAGGCTTCTCTGCACAAAGTATTGCAGATAGATTAGAAGATGCCAAAGCAACTTGTATTATTACCTGTGATGGTGCTTTTAGAGGAGCAAAAGACATTCCTTTAAAAGGAGTAATAGACGATGCATTAGTTAGTAACAAAACAGTCAATAAAGTAATTGTTTGTACTAGAACAAAAACTGCAGTGTCCATGTTAAAAGGAAGAGATGTGTGGTGGGAGGATGAAATTAAAAAAGTAGCATCTCAAAATATTACACATGTTCCTGCAACGGTAATGAGTGCAGAAGATCCCTTATTTATATTATATACCTCTGGCTCTACTGGAAAACCAAAAGGCGTTGTACATAGTGTTGCAGGATATATGATTTATACTAATTACACTTTTGTAAATACTTTCCAATATCAACCTGCAGATATTTTCTTTTGCACTGCAGACATTGGATGGATCACTGGGCATAGTTATATTGTTTATGCACCATTAAGCGCTGGAGGGACAAGTATGATGTTTGAAGGTATTCCTACTTTTCCTGATGCAGGTAGATTTTGGGATATCATTGAAAAATTCAAAGTGAATATTTTATACACTGCCCCAACTGCTATTAGGTCTTTAATGGGATTTGGTTTAGGACCAATTCAAGGAAAAGATTTGAGTAGTTTAAAAGTATTAGGCACTGTAGGCGAACCAATCAATGAAGAAGCGTGGCATTGGTACAACGAAAACATAGGAAAGAAAAAATGTCCAATAGTAGATACATGGTGGCAAACAGAAACGGGAGGTATTTTAATTTCTAATATGGCAGGTATCACGGAAGGTAAACCAGGATGGGCAACATATCCAATGCCAGGTATCAAAGCTATTTTGGTAGATGATAAAGGAGAGGAAGTAAAAGAAAAAGATGAGGAAGGAATTATTCGTGGTAATCTATGTATCACACAACCTTGGCCATCAATTTTAAGAACCACTTACGGAGATCATGAAAGATGTAGAACCAATTATTTTGCTACTTATGATAATTTATATTTTACAGGTGATGGAGCATTGAAAAACGAATTAGGTCAATTTAGAATTACCGGAAGAGTAGATGATGTATTAAATGTAAGTGGCCATAGAATTGGTACAGCAGAAGTAGAGAATGCCATTAATATGCATGCAGGTGTAGTAGAAAGTGCGGTTGTAGGTTATCCTCATGATATAAAAGGACAAGGTATTTACGCCTATGTTATTTATACAGGATCACATGGACAAGACACGCATGGCACTGCTGATCAAATCAGAAAAGATATTTTACAAACAGTTACTCGCATCATTGGACCTATAGCAAAACCTGATAAAATTCAATTTGTATCTGGCTTACCAAAAACAAGGTCTGGTAAAATCATGCGACGCATATTACGAAAAGTTGCAGAAGGTGAATTGAAAAACTTAGGTGATACTTCTACTTTATTAGACCCCGCAGTAGTTGACGAAATAGTTAAAGGAGTCATTTAATTTATTGCTCCATTAAGTTTTTCAACTTGCTAGATATAAAAAATAAAATCAAGGAAGCTGTTCCTGCCATGAATACAAAGAACATAAAGAATTCATGTAAGTTACTAATTTGATACCCTGCGAAAGAAGTAATCTTTCCATTCTCTGGATACAGTGCACTAAATACTCCTGCTAATTTATTGGCGAAGGCGTTGGCAGTAAACCATACACCCATTAATAAAGAAGCAAATTTAAAAGGCGCTAATTTATTAAATAGTGATAAACCAATGGGTGACAAACAAAGTTCTCCTAAAGTATGCATCATATACATACCTAATAACCAAATCATGCTTACTTTAATACCTGCCCCTACTCCATTCACTCCAGTAGCAATCCATAAATATCCCAAGGCTAAGAAAAATAAACCAAAGGCCATCTTATAAGGAGAAGAGGGTTCTCTTTTTCCCAATTTTATCCAAACCCATGCCACCACTGGCGCTAAGCTTACTACAAATAAAGAATTCAATGATTGAAAAAAACTAGCGGGCACCACATAAAAACCCAAATCTCTTTGTGTATTCTCAGAGGCAAAATAAGTCAATGATGCACCTGCTTGTTCAAAAGCACTCCAGAAAAATATAACAAAGAAAGAAACAATAAAAAGTACGGCTACTTTTTTCTTTTCAATTACATTTAAAGTTTTATCAGAAAAAACAACAAAAGAAATAAAAACTATACAAGCCAATAATAACCAAAATAGATAGCTTACAACTTTAATATCTATATATACTAAAGCAATGGTCACCAAAGAAAGTAAAAACAAAAATCCTACCATCACTGGTAGTTTTTGAAAAAACGCAGGAGCATCTTTTGGAGTAACACCAATTGATTTTCCTTCTGCATCAACTAGATATTTTTTCTGAAAACTTATTTGCGTAATAACACTCAATAACATAGCGATACCTCCAGCTAAAAAGCCCCATTTATAATCTCCCGCATGACCACTTGACTCTGCAAAAAATCCACAAACCACAGGACCAATGGCACCTCCCGTATTAATTCCCATATAAAATATGGTATATGCTGCATCAATTTTTTTATCTCCTTTGGGATATAATTGACCCACCATGCTAGAAATATTGGGTTTGAAAAATCCATTCCCAGCAATCATACAACCCAACCCTGTATAAAATAAAGGAGTCGCTAATGCCGCTTGATCATAAAAATGACCGCAAGCAAATAAAAAAAACTCACCAATAGCCATCACCAAACCACCTGCAATAATAGATCTATTATTACCCCAGTATCTATCCGCAATATACCCGCCTAATAATGGAGTTAGGTAAATTAAACCGGTATAACTACCATACACTTGTGAAGCAAAAACCTTATCAAAAAGTAAAGCCTTGGTTAAAAACAATACCAAGATGGCTCTCATGCCATAATAGTTAAAACGCTCCCACATTTCTGTGGCAAATAATACGTATAAACCTTTTGGATGTTTTTGAGTGGTTGCTGACATAGGAATCGTTTATTTAATTGACCCAAATTAATAAAATCCCTTTAATAATTTTTACTTTCGTGGTCTAATCGGATATATTATGAATATTTTACTCATTGGTGCTGGAGGAAGAGAGCATGCATTGGCTTGGAAAATGTCACAATCACATCATTGTGATCAATTGTATATTGCTCCTGGCAATCCTGGAACTGCCTCTATTGGTACCAATGTGTCTATAGATATCAATGATTTTAAGGCATTAGGGCAATTGGCAATAGAAAAAGCCATTGATTTAGTGGTAGTGGGACCAGAAGAACCATTAGTAAATGGTATTTTCGACTTTTTTGCACAAAACGAATCCACGGCTCATATTAATGTAATTGGACCTTCCAAAAATGCAGCTCAATTAGAGGGTAGCAAAGCTTTTAGTAAACATTTTATGCAAAGACATGCTATACCAACAGCAAGCTATGCAGAATTCACTATAGATAATTACGAAGAAGGCAAGCAATATATTAGCAATCACAGCTTACCCATTGTATTAAAAGCGGATGGATTAGCAGCTGGAAAGGGCGTTATCATTGCGTTTAGCCACCAGGAAGCATTAGCTAGCTTTGAAGAAATGATCCAACATAAACAGTTTGGTGCTGCTAGTTCAAAAGTGGTGATTGAGCAATTTTTAGAAGGAATTGAAGTAAGTGTTTTTGCATTAACAGACGGTCAAAACTATCAAATTATAGGTCATGCCAAAGATTATAAAAGAATTGGCGAAGGCGACACAGGATTAAATACAGGGGGGATGGGTTGCGTGAGTCCGGTTCCTTTTATGGATGCACAATTCATGGAAAAAGTGGAGAAAACCATTATTCAGCCTACCATTGAAGGCATTCAAAAAGAAGGCTTGCTATATAAGGGCTTTGTGTTTTTTGGATTGATGAATTGTGGTGGAGAACCCTATGTAATTGAATACAATTGCAGATTAGGCGATCCTGAAACAGAAGTTATTCTACCAAGGTTACAAACAGATTTAGTGAGTTTATTAGCAGCTGCTGATAATGGAACCTTAATCGATGTAAATATCGAGTTCAATGAAGGTGCTTTTGCAACGGTGATGGCAGTGAGTGGTGGATATCCTGGCAGCTATCCAAAAGATATTAAAATAACAGGATTAGACAGCATCCCTGCAGATCCTAAAACCCTTGTATTTCAAGCTGGTACTGGATTTCAAGGAGACAATATAGTTACAAAAGGTGGCCGTGTATTAACGGTGACTGCACAAGGAAAAGAGCTTCAAGAAGCCGTTAATCATGCTAAAAATGCACTTGCCTATATCCACTTTGATGGGATGTATTTTAGAAAAGATATTGGGTACGAGTTTAATTAACAAAAAGCTTTGTAGTTCAAGGATTTTAAGTGAATTTTGTAGCATTCACTTAGAACAATTAAAAAAGCTTAACGATAATGGGATTATTCAATTTTTTTACTCAAGAAATTGCAATGGACTTGGGTACTGCCAATACCCTAATCATTCACAATGATGAAGTGGTAGTAAACGAACCTTCAATTATTGCCTTGAACAGGAATAATATGAAAGAAGTTTTAGGCGTTGGTAAAAAGGCATTATTAATGCATGAGAAAACTCATGAAAGCATTAAAACAATTCGTCCTTTAAAAGATGGAGTAATTGCCGACTTTAACGCAGCGGAATTAATGATTCGCGAGTTAATGAAAATGATTTATCCAAAGAAGCCATTATTTCCACCAAGTTGGAGAATGGTTATTTGTATTCCTTCTTCCATTACTGAAGTTGAAAAAAGAGCTGTAAGAGATAGTGCTGAACAAGCAGGTGCAAAAGAAGTATACATGATTCACGAACCTATGGCTGCTGCATTAGGTATTGGTATTGATGTAGAAGAACCAGTTGGTAATATGATTATTGATATTGGTGGTGGTACTACTGGTATTACTGTTATTGCATTAGCAGGTATTGTGTGTGATCAAAGTATTCGTATCGCTGGTGATGAATTTACTGCAGATATCATGGAGGCATTAAGAAGATACCATAGTTTATTAATTGGTGAGCGTACTGCTGAACAAATTAAAATTCATGTGGGTGCTGCATTGAAAGATTTAGACAACCCACCAGACGATATGCCAGTAAATGGTAGAGACTTAGTAACAGGTATTCCAAAACAAATTATGGTTTCTTACCAAGAAGTAGCGGAAGCTTTAGATAAAAGTATTTTTAAAATTGAAGAAGCTATTTTAAAAGCTTTAGAAACAACTCCTCCAGAATTGGCTGCAGATATATATCGCAGAGGATTATACATTACAGGTGGCGGTTCCTTATTGAGAGGCTTGGACAAGCGTTTAAGTCAAAAAATAAAATTACCTGTGCATGTTGCTGATGATCCATTAAAGAGTGTAGTAAGAGGTACTGGTATTGCCTTGAAAAATTACCAACGCTTCCCATTCATTATGAGATAAACCAAAATAAAGTAATTTCCTTTGAAGAATATCATTGGGTTCATAAGACAGAACTTTACTTTTTTTAGTTTTTTGATACTACAAATAGTGTCTTTGGTGATGTTATCTTCTTACAGCAAATCACACGAAACCTTTTTTGGCGGATGGAGTAATCAAGTAACTGGCAACATTAATCGCTACTACAACAACTGGGCATACTTTTTTGATTTAAAAGCAACCAATGCAAAATTGGTGCAAGAGAATGCAACGCTTAGAAATCAATTAGCACGAAATTTTGTTCCATTTGACACTTCTAGAAAAGCAGGAACATTAATTCTTAGAAAAGATAGTTTAGAAAAAATTAGAAAATTTTATTACTACCCCGCAAAAGTAGTGGGCAATACTTTCACCTTACAAAAGAATTACATCACCATTGAAAGAGGCGCATTACAAGGTATTAAAAAAGACATGGCAGCCATTAGTCCAGATGGAACCATTGTGGGTGTAGTGGTAGAAGTGAATGACAACTATAGTAAAATTATGAGCTTACTTCATCGTAATAGTAAAGTAAGTGCGATGTTAAAAAGAGATAGAGTAGCAGGTAGTATAGAATGGGATGGATCCGATCCAAATATGCTAACCTTGAAAAACATTTCAAAGAGTGCTGCTCCTAAAATTGGTGACACGGTATTAACCAGTCCTTATTCATCCAATTTTCCAGCACAATTACTTATTGGAAGAGTTACCAAAGTTATTCAAGACCCTTCTAGTAATTTCTTAACCCTAAGTGTGAAATCGGCAACTAACTTTTTCACCCTAGAATATATTTACTTAGTTGAGAATAAGAGAATGGCAGATCAAAAAGCTGTCGAAGAAAACGAGATAAAGAATGAATAATATTTTAAAAAATAGCGCTCGTTATGTTTTGTTCTTGTTGATTCAGATAATCATTTTGAACGAGATACCTCCTATTCATCAGTTTATCACACCTTATGTCTACTTTTTGTTTTTATTGTGGTTACCTTTTGGAACAAGTAGATTAAGCTTAACTTTTCTTGGTTTTATTTATGGTTATA
>CAWULX010000057.1:0-7921 GCA_963923775.1 uncultured bacterium | reverse complement strand
AATGAATTTGCAAATTCATTAGTAAAAGGTAAAGCACATTTATATTATGCTGCTGATATACATAGAGATATCTTGAAGCATTTTGAAACAAAGACTGGCAATGTGATAATTGAATTGCTTTCTCATAACAAAGGAAATTATACATTAAAATTAGATTTGGAGAAAGGGGGGGTAAGCTATTATTATGAGCAAAAAATATTCTTATAATGAATTTTGATCAAGTTTTGGGAATAGGGTTTTTGATGGGTCTAATAGGAAGTGTCCATTGCATTGGAATGTGTGGACCTTTGACAATGGCGCTTCCTTTTTCAAATCAAAAAAGTATTTTTAAATACTTGGCAATGTTATTGTATCATGTTGGAAAAATTTCAGGTTATGCTTTCTTGGGATTAATAGTAGGATTTTTTGGAAAACAAGTTTTTGTAGTAGATGCTCAGCAACGTTTATCAATTATTATTGGCATTCTAATGGTAGTATATGTAGTTTGGGTATACTTAGTCAAATTAAATACAAAATTTAATCCATTACAATTTATTCAAGTGCCTGTATTGAAAGCCTTAAGTGCTTTATTTAATAAAAAACATGTTTTTGTTTTTTTAATTTTAGGTTATTTAAATGGTTTGCTACCCTGCGGAATGGTGTATTTAGCTTTAGGGTCAGCTATGTCTACGGCAAATCCAATGAATGCATCAATATTTATGGCTTTTTTTGGATTAGGAACTATGCCAGCTTTGCTAATAGTAGCAATGGGTGGTCAATATATAGGGTTCACTTGGAGAAGAAAGTTACAAGCAGCTTTACCATTTTTTATTTTTGGTATGGGAATAATGCTGATTTTAAGGGGTATGAATCTTGGTATACCCATGCTTAGTCCTCATATTGAATTAAACAATGTAACATCCTGTCATAATTAATAATATGAACAAAGAAGTTATCATATTAGAGTTAGGATCATTTATAAGATCACTGGATTTTATTCAGGAGGAGCAGGCTTTTATCAAAACCAAATTAACTGATCAATTGGATGCTTCAAATGATCTTAATATACTTGGTTGGATTGAAGATATGCATCAACAAATTTTGAATAGGGAATTGGCTATTCAATTATTAAAAAATGATGTCCAAATGTTGGATAGAATATTGAAAATTATTCCAGGAAATAAATCAATAGGATCTGTTCAATTAAACTTGTTTAAGAATACAAAACAACAAGTTCAATATTTAGAGCAAGATTTTTTTAGTTGGAAAAATAAAATAAATCAGCAATTAGAGTTAAGTAACTCTAGTACTAATTAAATAGTTGAGCTAATTTTTTTTCTTCCAATATTGTTATTTTACCATCTTTAATCTCAATCAATTTTTCGGCTTTAAAATCACTTAGTGTTCTAATTAAACTTTCTGTGGCAGTACCTGCTATATTGGCTAAATCTTCTCTTGAAATAGATATTGAAAAATGTTCAGCATTTTCTACGTCATATTTCTTTTTTAATGTAAGTAAACTATCAGCTACTCTCTTGCGAAGGCTATGGTAGGCTAAAGCAACTAATTGTTGTTCTTTTTCGCTAATGTCATTGGCCAACAATTTTATAACTTTTAAAGCAATTTCATGGTTATTTGAAATTAATTCTTCAAATTCTTTTCTAGGTATAATTCTAATGGAAGATTCTTCTAAAGCTTCAGCAAATTCTTCATATACTTTGTTTTCAATTAATGAAGCGTATCCAAAAAAATCTCCTGGGGATAGTAAGTCGATAATTAATTCTTTACCAGACTCGCTAGATTTATAAATTTTTATTTTTCCAGATTCTATATAAAATAATTTATTTGGATGTTGACCCTCTGAGTATATTACTTGTTTCTTTTTATACTCAACAATATCATGACTTTCAAGTCTATCATGCATTTCGTCTTTTTGACCCAGCTCAGAAACTATTTGAGTCCAGGTTTCCATATGTATTTTTGCTTTATTTTGCTGATTTTTTTGTTTTTCTAATCTGGTTTTAATGGCATTTATTAATTCTGCATCTGTAAAAGGCTTTGTGATATAATCATCTGCTCCCATTTCCATTCCTTTTCTTAAATCAGCTCTTTCACTTTTAGCACTTAAAAAAATAAAGGGGATATGTTGTAAAGCTACATTTTTACTAATAATTTGATATACACCGTAACCATCTAAAACGGGCATCATGATATCGCAAACAATTAAGTCAGGCGGGTTATTTAATGCCATTTCAATCCCTATTTTTCCATTTTCGGCAGTACTTACTTGAAAACTTGCTAGACTCAAAATTTCAGCAGTATTTTCTCTTAGAGCTTCATTATCTTCTATTAATAAAATTTTTTGCATAGTATTTTGTTTTTCTACTATTCAATTGGAAGGTTAATGGTGAATTGACTTCCTATTTCCAGTTCGCTTTTATAAGTTATAGTACCATTCATTAAATCAATATATCTGCCAACTATATGCAATCCTAATCCAGTTCCTTGGATATTGGTTGCATTTGATGCTCTGAAGAAACGTTCAAACAAATGCACTTGATCTGAAATGGGAATACCAATGCCTTTGTCTGTGATTGAAATAGTTGACATTTTCTGATCTATTAGTGTATTTATTTTAATTTGACTGTTTTCGGGAGAGAATTTAATTGCATTAGATACTAAATTAACTAAAACATGTTTCAATAAATTACTATCACTATATAATTCTTTGCCTCCAAAGTGTTCATGCAATATAATTTGACCTGGTTTACACAAAATAGACATTTCATAAATGATGGTTTCAATTAATTCATTTAAGTCAAATGCCTCTTTACGAACATCAATTTTACCTTCTTCAATTTTTCCTAGAGATAAGAATTCATTCAAAATGTCTGTTAAAGTTTTTACAGAGGATTTAATTCTATCTATATGCTTATCTCTTTTAGGTTGATCTTCTGTTTGAGTGTACTTAGCTAATAAGGAAATGGAAGATAAGATAGTGCTTAAAGGAGTTCTAAATTCATGTGAAGCCATGGATACGAACCTTGATTTTAAATCATTTACTTCTTTTTCTTTTTCCAAAGATTTGGTTAATTCTTCATTTGCTTTTCTAATGGTGATATCTATAATAAAAGCAATGGTATACTTTTCATTATCTTTTGAAAAATGCCCAAGGCTAATTTCTACTGGGAATTCGCTACCATCTTTTCTCAGTGCAGATAAAATCATATTAGCACCCATTGGTCTAGATTGAGGATGCTCATTATAATTTGTTCTATGTTGGACGTGTTTGTGATGATATCGATGTGGAATTAATTGTTCAAGTACCAGTCCAATCATCTCATTAGGGTTGTAATGAAACAATTCATGAGCAAATTGGTTGGACATATCTATAATGCCTTTCCCGTTTACTACAATTATGCCAATAGAGGCGGAATTGAATAAGGCATCAAATCTTAAGTCTTTATTGGCTAATGTAGACATTTAGGGCATTTTCTTAAAGTTACAAAAAAATGCATCATTTAGCTGATTTATAGCCCTTTATATCGTTATACAACGCTCTTAAAGGTTTTAAACTGATATATTTATAAATATTATAAAAAATAAAATATGAATAAAATAGAATAAAAGAAAGATAAAATGATTAATTTTAGCATATAAATAATATATATAAATAATATTAATATAAATATTTAAACCCACTCTATGAAAAAAGCAAGTATCCTATTCCTTTCCCTTATAAGTTTTATGGGCGTTTCTGCTCAATCTGATAGCGCCAAATCAAGCAGCACTGTTTATACCGTTTATGTTGATGGTTATTATAAATCTGATTTTGCTGGATTTAAGGAAAACAATAAAACTAGTTTCACCAATTCTAATGGTTCTTTACAATTGGGTATGGTTTCTTTAAAAGTAGATCAAAGTTTTTCTAGCAAGTTTACCGGAACATTGGATTTAGGTGTTGGTAAAAGAGCAGAAGAGTTCTCTTATAATGATAAAGGTGTTGCAACAGCTTTTAAGCAAGCATTTATTAGTTATGCAATTAGTCCTAGGGTTAAATTGAGTGCAGGTAAATGGGCTACACATGTTGGTTTTGAATTGTTAGATGCTTATGCCAATCGTAACTATAGTATGAGCTATGGATTTTCTTATGGTCCCTTTTTTCATACAGGTGTTAAAGCAGATATCTCTTTGGGTGGCAAGTCGGCAATGATGATTGGTATTGCTCAGCCTACAGACTATGTGAGTTCTAGTTCTCCAGATAAAGTAGTGATTGCTCAATTCAGTACAGCAAGTGCTAATGATAAATTAAAAGGCTATTTAAATTTTCAAGGTGCAAAAGAAAAATCTCAATTTGATTTGGTTTTAAATGGGGTAGTTAGTTCAACTTTGGCTATCAACTACGATGGCACTATTGCATCAAATGCTGGTAAAAGCTGGAGTAGCAATGCGGTATATGTTAACTATGATCCAATTGCTAAAGTGGGATTCACTTTAAGATCTGAATATTTTAATGATGTCAATAGTGTGGTGGGCGTAGGGACTTCTATTTTTCAAAATACTTTATCAGCGAATGTGCATTTCAATAAGTTGACCATCATTCCTGAAATTCGTTTTGATAATGCCAAAGACAAAGTGTTTTTAAATCAGCATAATAACTTAAATCCATATGCAGGCAATTTTATACTTGCTGCAGTGTATAAGTTTTAAAATAATCGTTAAGGTTTATTGGTTTTTTAGCAAGCAATCGAAAATCGGGCCCCATTTCTATGGGGCCCTCTTTATTTACACCATCTGTTCAAATATTTGCTTACATTCATAGTATAAAGCTTGCATTATGAAAACTATATTAAGGCTATTTTTTGTTCTAATTTTTCCTTTATTAAATAATACACTATCGGCTCAATTCTCCAATAAAATAGGCGCAGTAAGAGTGGTGGTGGCTGGAACTTCACATGGACATTCGGCATGGATATTAAATAAGGCCAAGTCTGATGAAATGGAAATTGTTGGTATTTATGAACCTGACAAAGCGTTGGCCGAAAAAAATGCCATTAAGTATCATTTAGATCCTTCTTTGTTTTATAGCGATTTAAATAAAGTATTAGATCTAAAAAAGCCAGAAGCAGTATTGGCTTTTGGTTCTATTAAAGAGCATTTATATGTTGTACAAGTTGCAGCTCCAAAAGGTATTCATATTATGGTAGAAAAGCCATTAGGTGCTACCCTGCAAGATGCTCTTTTAATGAAAACTATTGCTACAAAAAATAAGGTTTTATTATTGACCAATTTTGAGACCTCTTGGTATCCAAGTACATATGAAACATTTAGATTAATTAAAGACAGTAATTATGTTGGACAAATAAGAAAGGTGGTATTTCATCATGGTCATCAAGGTCCAAGAGAGATAGGAGTGGGAGATGAGTTTTTTAATTGGTTAACGGATCCAGTAAAAAATGGAGGAGGAGCCATGGTGGATTTTGGATGTTATGGTGCTAATTTAATTACTTTTTTAATGAATGGTCAAATGCCATTATCAGTAACTGCTGTAAGTAATCATTTCAAACCAGGTTTGTATCCACGTGTTGAGGATGATGCTACAATAGTTTTGAACTATCCAAAAACACAAGCTATTATTCAAGCTTCTTGGAATTGGACATTTAGTAGAAAAGATATGGAAGTGTATGGAGATAGCGCATATATTATTGCTGTGAATGCTAATAAAATGAGATTAAGAAATAAAGAATCTTTACCAGAGTATGAAAAATTGGTAACAGATAAAGATATTCATGTATTTACCAATCCTTTTTCTTATTTACATGCTGTGTTAAGAGGAAAAGAAAGAGTAGAGCCTTTCGGACTCTACTCAATTGATAATAATATAATGGTCAATAAAATTTTAGAAGCTGCTAAACAATCTGCAACTACTGGAAAAACAGTAATGATTCATTAATCTTTCCAGCGCCATTCACCTGCAATAGTTAATGGCTCTTTTAAATTATTCTTGATTAAGAACAATCTTGTTTCTTCGTCTGTGAAATGTTTTGCTTTTAATTCAGGAGCATCTGCAATACCGTATAGTAACATGGTATTAAAACGAACGGTATTTCTCATTCCTTTATCTTCTACTAAGCTAAACAAGTCGCAGTCTGCATGATAACATGGACCGGCACCTTTTGGCAAAGCGCCTCCAGCACCTCCACCGGTAGGTACTCCATGCAACATAAATGGTTGATGATCGCTATGTAAACCTGCACCTACAGAAAATGTATTTTTAAAATTACTGTCTAACTGATTGGCGATACTTCCAATGGCTACAAATAAGTCTTTACTCTCTGCATCACTTGTATGGTATCCTTTAGGATCATTAGTCATGTCATAGTTTAACATGTATCTAATTTGATCAATGCTTTTATCTTTTATTGCTGCATCTACATATGCTCTTGATCCTAATAAGCCTTCTTCTTCACCCATAAACATGACAAAATCTATTGTTCTTGCTGGTTGCAATTTTAATGCTTTAAAGGTTCTTGCCATGTCTAACACAGAAAAAGAACCAATTCCATTATCCATTGCGCCAGTAGCTAAATCCCAACTATCTAGATGACCACCTACAACAATTTTTTCATTAGGAATAGTTTTACCTTTTATAGTGGCAATTACATTTCTAGCTTTGATCAAACCAGAGTGATTGGTCATTTGAATATGCGTAAATAATGGACCAGCACTTAATTGAGCTTTTAAAGCTAAGCCATCTTCTTTGCCAACGCAAACAGCAGGTATAGGAATTAATTTACCCGTTACTGATGCAGTTCCGGTTAATAAAACACCTTTATCGGCAGTATTAATTACGATAATTCCTTTTGCGCCATACTTGGTTGCGATAGCAGTTTTTTCTGAACGGTGTAAAGTAGGAGTACCTGCTTTAGATCCTGGCAAAGTGCCTAAGTATACCAATGCGATTTTACCTTTCACTTTTTCTGGAGCCGCTAGATAATCGTCTTCCACACCATTGCCCATGTCAACCACTTCTAAGCTTACATCACTTGCTACTGGAGAATGTGCTAATGAAACAGATTTAACTGTCTTTAACTGGGTAAGACTTGGTCCAATTTGAACACTTAAAGTTCCTCTGCTCCAGCTCTCTACTTCGAAAGGTTGATAGCGAATATCTGTAAAGCCATATGACTTCAATAAATTATAAGCGTATGCTTCTGCTTTTTTCCCATTTTCAGAACCAGTTAAACGATGACCAATGGTTTCTGAAGCAATTTTTAAGGAAGTATAGGCATTAGAATTTGCTAATACTTCTTGATTGATTTTTGCAAAAATGGAATTCCATTCTTGTTTTGCTTGTGCTATGCTATTATTTGCAAAACCTATGCTTAATAGACTTAAAAGGCAAATTGTTTTTCTCATAGTAGATTAATTAGACCCTAATTTATTTAAAAAAGAGCATATTGTGGTTGGTTTTTTATAAGTGGGGCTTAAATAGTATATTTAGCTTATAAAACCCGGCATTTTATATGGCTAAGCAGTCTAATTTTTCAATTATTTCTATTGTATTTACTTTCTTGTATTTAATAGTACATTTTATTCCTGATTTAGGTGGAGCGGATGTGATGGGAGCACAATGGTTGTATGCAAGTAGTTTAGATTTGGTTGTGTTGGTCTACATTTTCTTTAATAAAGCAAAATATACTGAAGCAATAAGCGCCATTTATTCTTATAAGTTTAGTTTACTCTTTAGTGGGTTATTAATATGGGCAATGGGTTCTTATTTCTACGCATTAAACCCTACCGAGACATTGGTTACTTTGGCAAGATTAATAACTACCTATATTATTTTCATCAATGTCTCTATTTTATTTTATAAGCAAGATATTCAACAAGTTTTTAATTGGGTAGCTTATATAGTGGCATTTATTTTGTTGTATGATTC
>CAWULX010000056.1:0-8085 GCA_963923775.1 uncultured bacterium | reverse complement strand
ACTATGAATTAGTGATGGCAGATAGATCTTTGTTGGATTTATCTAAGCCTGAAAATATCAATACTGTATTAGATTCTATTACGCCAGATGCTATCATTAATCCTGCAGCCTATACAGGTGTGGATAAAGCAGAAACGGAAAAAGAATTAGCCTATACTATTAATGCAAAATCAGTTGAAGTAATGGCAGCTTATGCAGCTGCTAAGCAAATTCCATTTATTAGTTTTTCTACAGATTATGTTTTTACTGGAGATGCGACAAGTCCTTATACAACTGATACAGCTATTGCGCCATTAAATTTTTATGGTTCAACCAAAGCAGACGGAGAGTCTTTGGCCTTTGCAGCAAATCCCAATACAATTATTATAAGAACATCATGGGTATTTAGTAGTCACGGAAATAATTTCGTGAAAACTATGATGAGATTCATGAAAGAAAGAGATTCTTTAAATATTGTAGCAGATCAAAAGGGTAGACCCACCTATGCAAAAGATTTAGCCATAGCGACAATGAAAATGATAGAAGCAATTGATGCTGGGAAAATGATAAAAGGAGTATATCATTTTGCGAATCAAGGAGAAACAACTTGGTTTGACTTTGCAAAAAAAATTCAATCAGTAGCTGGCTTAAGCTGTGAAGTGAATCCTATTAAGACTGTAGATTTTCCTACACCTGCAAAAAGACCTGCTTATTCAGTATTAGATACTTCTAGAATAGAAAAGGAGTTAAACATAGAAATTCCTCATTGGGAAACTGCATTGCAAGCTTGTTATGATCAAATAAGTAAGGCTTCATGAAAAAGAAAGTATTAATCAAACAGCTAGCAGAGTCAACTTATGTAATGATTCAACCTTCGCCCATACATGGTATTGGTGTATTTGCCATAAGGGATATACCAAAAGGAACACAAGATATATTTTCACAAGGATTTGGTGACTGGATTGAAGTGAGTAAGGAAGAAGTTGAAGCTTTGCCAGAACATAGTAGAGCATTGGTGGAGAATCATTGTTTGTTTGATGAGAAAAGTTATTTCATACCTGAATACGGTTTTAAAATGGTAGACTTAGTTATATATTTAAATCATTCTGAAACACCCAATGTTATTTCAATCAATGAAGGAGAGCGATTTGAAGCCATTAGGGATATTGCTATTGGGGAGGAATTATTGGTAGATTATGGAACGATAGTAGAAGGGGAGGAATAGTTATTTTTTGGACCCCAATACTATCTTCAATCCATAGATAAATAGACCTAACCCCCAAGTAATCAGAGACATGAAAAAAATGTCTATTACAAATGACAGCTTATTAATAACAGGGTCAGAATCAACTATTGCAAGAATTAAAGTGATAGCAAGGGCAATTGTATAACTTAATATTAATTTAAGACCAGTTTTCATTGATCAAATATATGGAAAGGATTGGCCTTGCTGCGCGGCCTCTTCGCACATAAAAAAAACCGCAACTTGCGTTGCGGCTTCTTCTTTCTTTGGTTGCCCGACCTGGACTCGAACCAAGACAAACTGCACCAAAAACAGTCGTACTACCATTATACTATCGGGCAATCCCTATGCCATTCTTTGAATGGAGTGCAAAAATAGGGGTAGGCGTAAAATTTTCCAAATATTTATGCTTTATTGCCTTGATTATTATGATTTTGCCCTAACTTTTACCTAGTTTTTATTTTAAAAATTAAACATGATAAATATGGGTAACAAATTAATGCTTTTAACTGCCTTTATTGGCTGTCTATTTTTGATGGCTTTTAGAGCACCTAAGAAGAAAAAAGTACTTTTTTTTGGTGATTCTATTACTCAAATGGGCGTTCAAAAAGGAGGTTATATTGATGTGTTAAATAATCAAATTAAAGCAGAGGGTAAACAAGATCAAATGGAACTAGTGGGTGCTGGTATTGGAGGAAATAAAATTTATGACTTGTTTTTAAGAATGGATAAAGACGTTATATCGCAACAACCAGATTTGGTGGTGATATGGGTAGGCGTGAATGATGTTTGGCATAAAGCTAGTTTTGGAACAGGTACAGATTATGATAAGTTTGGTATTTTCTATGATGCTGTAGTGAAGAAAATTCAAGCAGCAGGTGCTAAAGTAGTTGTTGTTACACCAGCAGCAATTGGTGAAAAAAATGATTACTCTAATGCACAAGACGGTGATTTAAATCAATACAGTACATGGATTAGAAAGTATGCTGCAGCTAATCAATTAGGTTTGGTAGACCTAAGAAAATCATTCCATGACTATAGTGTAGCAAATAATCCTGAGAACAAAGAGAGTGGTATTCTAACGTACGATAGAGTACACTTGAATGAAAAGGGGAATGCGCTTGTAGCTGCAGAAATGTGGAAAGCAATTCAATAAATTACTTTAAAGTATTATAAATAAAAGGGCCTCAGTTCACTGAGGCCCTTTTATTATTTTATGCAATAATAGCTAAATAATAATTCTTCTTTCCTTTTTGGAAGAGGATATATTTCCCTTGTAATAATTGAGCGCTTGTTACAGTTGTAAAATCTGTAGTAATCTTTTCTTTGTTAATTCCAATTCCACCTGCTTGCCACATTTTTCTAGCTTCACCCTTACTTGGAAAGATTGCAGTGTCTGCTAATAACTCTACTATATCATAACCTGCTGTAATCTTTGCAGCGTCTATATTTACGGTAGGTACTCCATCCATTACTTGCAATAATTGTGTTTCATTCAAAGATTGCAATACTTCTGTAGTTGCATTGCCAAATAAAATTTCAGTGGCTTGTATAGCGAATGTTAAATCTGCTTCGCTGTGCACCATCTTGGTTAATTCTGCAGCCAATGCTTTTTGTAAAATTCTTAATTGCGGGGCTGCTGAATGCTCTGCAATCAATCCTTCAATTACAGAAGGTTCTAATAAAGTAAATATCTTAATCCACTTTTTGGCATCTTCATCACTTGCATTTAACCAAAACTGGTAAAATTGGTAAGGAGATGTTTTAGTTGGATCTAACCAAACATTTCCTTTTTCGGTTTTGCCAAATTTGCCGCCATCTGCTTTAGTGATTAAAGGACAAGTAAAAGCAAATGCTTCTCCACCCGTTTTTCTTCTAATTATTTCTGTACCAGTTGTGATATTTCCCCACTGATCACTTCCGCCCATTTGTACCTTACAATTTTTGTTTTGGTACAACCAGTAGAAATCATATCCTTGAACCAATTGATAAGTGAATTCTGTAAAGCTCATTCCATTATCACCTTCTAATCTTTTCTTCACACTATCCTTAGACATCATGTAGTTCACCGTAATATGTTTACCTACATCTCTTATAAAGTGTAAGAAACTAAAATCCTTAAACCAATCATAGTTATTTACTATTTCAGCAGCATTGGATTTGTTAGCATCAAAATCTAAGAAATGAGATAATTGTTTTTTAACACCTGCTAAATTGAATGCCAAAGTTTCTTCACTCAATAAATTTCTTTCTTCACTCTTTCCACTTGGATCACCTACCATGCCAGTGGCGCCTCCAACAAGTGCATATGGTTTATGTCCTGCTCTTTGTAAATGCATTAATAATAAAATAGGCACCAAGCTTCCAATATGCAAACTATCTGAAGTTGGATCAAATCCGATATAACCAGAAACCTGTTCTTTTTCAAACAATTCCTCAGTGCCTGGCATAATATCTTGAATCATACCTCTCCATCTTAATTCTTGGATCAATGTCATAGTTGCATACTTTCAGCAAAAATAACTAACAAAAAGCAATATTTTTGCATCATGAACCCCACTACACAAACATTTGGTGATGGAACCAGAATTTTTCAATTTTTAGTAGATACTATTTTGATATTTATTTTGGCTTATTTCTTGTATCAATGGTATAATTTTTATGTGTATTACTGGGGTTTTTATCCCATTCGTTTCGGAGCTTTTTTCTTTATAACCATGTGGATATATGTGTTTTTATTGGAGCTTATTTTTTTAAGAACGCCTTCTAAATGGCTGGCTGGAACCAAAGTGGTTTCTCAAGATGGATCAAGACCTCATATTGGACAATTTTTTATAAGAGCATGTATTAGAACTACCATAATTTCTTTTTTTGGATTGGCATTTAATGGTAAGCCCCTGCATGATACTTTGTCCAAAACCAAGCTAGTGGCTTCTGAAACACCACTAGTTTAAATCATTCCTTAATTCGCAAGCTATACGCATTGAGTGCAAGTACATTTGTAAAATTTTTTAAATGGCTAAAATAGGTATCAATATTGCAACAGGTAGTTTACAACAAGCAGAGATGATTGTGGGGATTGACTTGGGTACTACCAATAGTTTGGTGGCCATCATTCATCCTGAAACAAAACAACCAACTGCCTTAAAAGAATTTGATGGTTCTAGTGTGGTTCCAAGTATCATTCATTTTGACGCATTTGGGAATACTACAGTGGGTGCTGCTGCAAAATCTTTTTTAGAAACAGATCCTGCTAATACTATTTTTAGTGCGAAGCGTTTGATGGGTAAATCTTATAAAGATGTAAAAGAACACCAAGACTTTTTCGCCTATAAAATAATTGATGATAACACTGAGAGTTTGGTGAAAGTGCAAATAGGAGATCAGTTTTATTCGCCGATTGAATTAAGCTCTTTTATTTTAGCAGAATTAAAAAAGAGAGCGGAACATATTTTAAAAACACCTGTTACCAAGGCAGTGATCACAGTGCCTGCTTATTTTAATGATGCGCAAAGACAAGCAACACGTGATGCTGGTAAATTGGCAGGTTTAGATGTGTTAAGAATTATCAATGAACCTACTGCTGCAAGCTTGGCCTATGGTTTAGGGATGAATCCCACAGAAGAAAAAACTATTGCGGTTTATGATTTAGGGGGAGGTACTTTTGATATTTCTATCTTAAAAATTGCCAATGGAATTTTTGAAGTCTTAAGTACCAATGGGGATACGTATTTAGGAGGAGATGATTTAGACAGAGCGATTATTGAATACTGGATGCAATCTTGGAAGGTAGATAATTTAAATAATCACAAACAATTACAACAAGAATTAAGATTAGCTGCAGAGAAAGCTAAGATTACTTTATCTAATGCCAATATTTTTGAAACAGAATTTGCAGGCGAAAAAATTAGCATTACAAAAGAAGTGTTTGAAAGTTTAATACAACCTATAGTAAAAAGAACAATAGATTGTTGCAGCAATGCTATGCAAGATGCGGGTTTACAAGTAAGTGATATCAATACTGTTTTAATGGTTGGAGGAAGTACTCGTGTACCACTAGTTAAACAAATGGTTTCAGATTTCTTTCAACAATCAGTGAATGATTCAGTGAATCCAGATGAAGTAGTAGCGTTAGGTGCAGCTGTGCAAGCAGATATTTTAGCGGGTAATAATCAATCCATGTTATTATTAGATATCACTCCATTAAGTTTAGGTATTGAAACAATGGGAGGATTGATGGATGTCTTATTGCCACGGAATGCAAAAATTCCTACAAAAGCGGGCAGACAATATACCACTCAAAAAGATGGTCAAACTGGTATGGTGATTTCGGTATATCAAGGTGAAAGAGATTTAGTAAAAGACAACAGAAAACTAGGAGAATTTACTTTAACAGGTATTCCTAATATGCCAGCAGGGCTTCCAAAAGTGGATGTGAGTTTTTTAATTAATGCTGATGGAATTTTACAAGTAAGTGCCAAAGAATTAAGAAGTGGGGTGAGTCAAACCATTGATATTAAACCACAATACGGTTTGACAGATGAAGAAGTAGAACAAAGATTATTGGATAGCATCACGCATGCAAAAGATGATATAGCAAGTAGGGCATTGGTGGAAGCAAGAACAGAAGCCGAGCAGATTTTATCTGTTACAGAGAAGTTCTTGACCAAGAATGCGTCTATTTTAACCAAAGAGGAGATTACGTCAAGTGCAACTGCCATGCAAGCCCTTCAATTGGCTATTACTATGGAAGACAAGAACTTAATCCAGGCAAAAACGGAGGAATTAAACGAAGTTACCCGCCCATTTGCCGAAAGAGCCATGGATGAGGCTATTTCTGGAGCCCTGAAAGGCAAGGGAATTATGGATTAAATGAACGAAAATTTGGTAGTTTAATCATATGTCCTATCTTTGCCATCCAAATAAAAAACGCCTGAGGAGGTATATATTATGTTAATTATTGATTCAAAAGACTGCGAAAACATTGACAAGGCTCTTAAGAAGTACAAGAAGAAGTTTGAAAAAAGTAAAACTTTATTAAAGTTACGTGAGCGTCAAGCATTTACGAAACCATCTGTTAAAAGACGTTTCGAAGTGTTGAAAGCAATCTACAAGCAACAAATTTTCAGCGGAAAAATCGAAGGTTAATTTTTTCAGTGTCTTTTATTTAAATATAAAGACTCGAAAAAATCCTCTGATATATTTTTAAAGCCCCTCTCGGGGCTTTTTTCTTTTCTAGAATATCTTTCTAAACATTTGGTATCTTTAGACTGCAATGACTGCCAATACACGCTATACTGATGTGAATACTTTTTTAGCATATCTGCAATTTGAAAAACGTTATTCTTTGCATACCATCACTGCGTATTCCAACGACCTGGTGCAATTTTTTGATTTTATTGAAACACAATACGAGAAAGTGCCATTAGAACAAATTACTGGCTCAATGGTTAGAACTTGGTTAGCAGGCTTGAAGGAAATCGAAATGACAGGTAAATCTTTGAACAGAAAAATTTCTTCATTAAAATCTTTTTTCAAGTATCAAATAAGGCAAGAGCGTTTGGTGAAAAGTCCCATGGAAACAGTGATCAGTCCAAAAATTACCAAGCGTCTTCCCGCATTTGTAGCAGAGCAAGATATGGAGCAGCTCTTAGCACATTTAGCATTTGCAGAAGGGTGGAAGGGATATACCGAAAAAATGGTTATCCAATTATTTTACGCTACTGGAATGCGTTTGAGTGAATTAATTCATTGTAAAGAATCACAATTGGATATTGCAAAGTCTGTTATTAAAGTATTGGGTAAGGGTAACAAAGAAAGAATTATTCCTATAAGTAAAATCCTTGCTCAAGAATTAGCCAACTATATTCAAGAAAAACCAGAAATTGCTAAAGGCAATCCGCATGTTTTTGTAACTGAAAAAGGAAAAAGTTTGCAGCCCAAAGCAGTTTATAGTTTTGTAAAATTTTATTTATCACAAGTAACTACTTTGCAAAAGAAAAGTCCTCATGTCTTAAGACATAGTTTTGCAACACATTTAATGAATAATGGAGCTGATTTAAATGCTGTGAAAGAACTACTAGGTCACGCCAGTCTTGCTGCAACTCAGGTATACACTCATAATACCATTGAAAAACTGAAAGAGGTTTTTGCCAAGGCGCATCCAAAAGCATGATATTAATCAGGGCTACTCTTAAAGTTTTCTTAAAAAGTTTTTTACTACTTGTTTTCTTGAAATTTGTGGTAACTTAATAGGGCAGAAGGCTCGCGCTATCTGGTCAGTTCTTTTTTTTAATCATTTAAAAAAAATTGTATGAACATTATTATTCAAACAGTGCATTTTGATGCAGACGAAAAACTATTAGAATTAGTGAACAAGAAAGTAGAGAGATTAGCTCATTTTCATGATCGAATAACCAAGGTGGAAGTATACCTAAAATTAGATAATTTAGTACATGCCATAAAAGATAAAGTAGTTGAAATTAAAGTGCATCTTCCCAAAAAAGATTGTTTTGTAAAAGCAACTTCAAAAACTTTTGAAGCATCTTTTGAACATGCATTTGATTCTATTGCTAATCAAATTAAAAAGACAAAAGAAAGACTCGCAGCATAAGATATGTAGCATTGTAAGTTTGGTAAAAGGTTCCCCGAGATTAGTCTTGGGGAGCCTTTTTTTATGCTTTTCTTTCAATTTTTTAAAAAATACCCAAAAAAGGGTATAAAAATTCATCCTAAAATTTTGATAAATAAAGATTTCCATTACCTTTGCCATCCCAAAAAATGGGTACTGTTCTTTTATTGGGTCATAATAAGCCGGAATAGCTCAGTTGGTAGAGCAGCTGATTTGTAATCAGCAGGTCGCG
>CAWULX010000055.1:0-8091 GCA_963923775.1 uncultured bacterium | reverse complement strand
GCTCGGAGATGTGTATAAGAGACAGGTAATAAAGTGTTGTTGGCTGTTTGTGTGACTAATGCTAATTGATATAAAGTTTTAGAATAAGCAACAGGATTGCTGGTTTGATGAATCACCCATTCATCACAAGCTAATTCTCTTAAAATATTAATTTCTTTTTTAAAAAAATAAGAGAATGGATTAAACAACAATATAAAATGACACCCATTCACTATTAATTGAATAATGAAATCGTTTCTAATAATATGTCCAATTTCATGTAATAGTATAAACTTTACTTCTTCTGTACTTAAATGATTTAACATGGAAATGGGCAAAAGAATAATAGCATCTATCCAGCCAAATGTAATAGGGGTTTTAAGATCTTTTGATTGACCAATAGTAAACTCATTTTCTTCAAAATTTGCTACTAGTTTTTTCCAGTATCCATTGGTTTGGAAATCAGCAGATTTTTTTAAATATATTAATTGTTTAAATTCTATAACAATATAAATAAGATACACCAATAGGGCAAGACAATAGATAACGCCTATATAAGAAAAGTAATTAGTCCAAATTGGATTAGATGAAAAAGATACGGTAGTTAATTTGAAACTAGTATTTCCAGGATTAAATACACTATAAATAAAATATAAGGCTGCAATACATTCAAAAGTAACAGCCATTATAAAAGATCTTGCTGCTTTCCATTCAAAAACAAATTGAATAGTCAAATACAATAAGAACAGTATGGACATCAACCACATACTGTTGAGCATTGCCTTGGGTATTTGAAATAAGTAAGCCATTATTCCTTATTTTCTTTTTTCTATTTGTTCTATCAATGATTTAATCTCAGCTAATTCTTCTTGAGAAGTTTGATGATTACCTAAAGCTTGTAATACTAGTTGCGAACTATTCCCACTAAATAAGGTTTTAATCATTTTAGAGATATATTGTTCTTGCGCTGTTTCTTTAGCAAATAATGGGGTATAGATATGCGTTTTAGATGACTCATTTCTTGAAACCAACCCTTTTTCATGCATTATTTGCATCAATTTTAAAGTAGTAGTATATCCCACATCTTTTGTTAATTGAACGACTTCATGCACTTCTCTAACTGAAGCATGTTGTTTTTCCCAAAGAATACTTAAAATTTCTAATTCGCTTTCTGTAGGCTTAAATGGCTTGGACATATTATTACGATTAAGTTCGTATGTAATTTACGAAAATGATAGAAATAACAAAAAATCCCCCCGAAAATTCGGAGGGATTTATGTTAAAATATCGTCAAAAAGAAACTACTTCTTGTGTAAATAAGTAGCATATTTAGCATTTTGTTCTTCTGTTAATTCAGTTCCATTAACAGAAATCTTACCATTTTTAACTTGAATGTTTACATTATCTTTTGGAGCAAGACCATCTTCTTGTAATGCTTGAACCAATGTTTTAGCATCAGCGCTAATAGTAACAGTGGTAGTTGAATCAGCTACCATCTTAGTACTATCTGTGTTAATAACAGAGATTTCCACTGTTCTAGTACTTGTTGTAGCTCCAGTTGGGTGCATTTTAGCTAAAGTTGGAGCTAATACCAATGAAACAATTGACATTAATTTAATCAAGATATTCATAGAAGGACCAGATGTGTCTTTAAACGGATCTCCCACAGTATCACCTGTTACAGATGCCTTATGTGGTTCAGATTTTTTATAGAACATCTCACCATTGATTTCAACACCTTTTTCAAAAGACTTCTTAGCATTATCCCAAGCACCACCTGCATTGTTTTGGAAGATACCCATCAAAACACCACTTACTGTAGCACCTGCTAAGAAACCACCTAAAGCTTCTGGGCCTAAAGTGAAACCAATTAAAATAGGAGAGATGATAGTGATTGCACCTGGCAACATCATTTTCTTTAAAGAAGCTTCTGTAGAGATAGCCACACACTTATCATATTCAGGTTTACCAGTTCCTTCCATAATTCCAGAAATAGTACGGAACTGACGACGAACTTCTTCTACCATGGCCATTGCAGCTTCACCCACAGCACGAATAGCTAATGAAGAGAATATAAAAGGAATCATTCCACCTACAAATAATGCAGCTAATACATCTGCTTTATAAATATCAATATGTTGATTATTTGGCATTGCTACACCTACGAAGGCTGCAAATAATGCTAAAGAAGTTAATGCAGCAGAAGCAATAGCAAATCCTTTACCACTTGCAGCTGTTGTATTTCCAACAGCATCCAAAATATCTGTTTTCTCACGAATCTCCGCTGGTAATTCGCTCATTTCAGCGATACCACCTGCGTTATCTGCAATTGGACCAAAAGCGTCAATAGCTAATTGCATTGCAGTTGTAGCCATCATACCTGCTGCTGCAATGGCTACACCATATAAACCAGCACAAGCATAAGAACCATAAATACCAGCAGCTAATACTAAAATTGGATAGAATGTAGATTCCATACCAATCGCTAAACCACCAATAATATTTGTTGCATGACCAGTGCTAGATTGTTTGATAATACTTAATACTGGACGCTTACCCATTGCAGTATAAAATTCAGTAATAATGCTCATTAAAGTACCCACTATTAAACCAACAGCAATGGCACCAATAACACCAGTTCTTGTGAACTCTAATCCACGTAAAACCATCGTTTCAGGTAAGGTATAGTTCACTAAGAAATAACAAGCAATAGCTGTTAAAATCATTGAACCATAATTACCCATGTTCAATGCTTTTTGAACGGTTGCTGTATTTAAACCAGCTGATTCGCTGATTCTTACAAAGAATGTACCAACAATTGATAATAAGATACCTACACCAGCAATTAACATTGGTAATAAAATTGGAGATAAACCACCAAAAGCATCTACTAATTTAGCACCATTTGCTCCAGTTACTTCTTGACCTAATACCATTGTAGCTAAAACTGTTGCAACATAAGAACCGAATAAATCGGCACCCATACCAGCAACGTCACCCACGTTATCACCAACGTTATCTGCGATAGTAGCAGGGTTACGAGGATCATCTTCAGGAATACCAGCTTCTACTTTACCTACTAAGTCTGCACCAACGTCAGCTGCTTTGGTATAGATACCTCCACCCACACGTGCAAATAAAGCAATAGATTCAGCTCCTAAAGAGAATCCAGTCAAAATTTCTATAGTTCTTAACATTCCTTCTGCATCACCATCCGGAGAGAAATAATGTTTAATGATTAAGAATAAACCACCTAAACCTAAAACAGCTAAACCAGATACACCTAAACCCATTACTGATCCACCTGTAAAGGAAACTTTTAAAGCTCTTGCTAAACTTGTTTTAGCTGCTTCAGCAGTTCTAACATTCGCTTTTGTAGCAATTTTCATACCGATATATCCAGCAGTTGCACTAAATACAGCACCAATCACAAAAGAGATAGCAATACTCCAGTGACTTGATTCATTTTTAGACGCCATAAAGCCAAGTAATAAAGCTACAATTACAACGAAGTATCCTAAGATTTTCCACTCAGCTTTTAAGAAAGCCATAGCACCTTCAGCGATGTAATCACTGATTTCTTTCATACGAGCATTACCTGCTTCTTGTTTAGATACCCAGTTGAATTTCAATAGAGTATATAGTAAACCTACAATACCCATTGCCGGAACGGCATAAAATAGAAGATTGTTCATAAGTAATTCTTATTCTTTGTTTTCTTGATTCGATTAAGGTCTGCAAAAATAGGGTGAAAAGGCCAAAAAATGGCAAAAAAGGCCATTTTTACTCTACTAAAGAGGTTGTATCAAGCTTTCCAGTAAAAACGGATGCTAATTCCTTCCCTTTATAGATGATTTTATTGAATTTATTGCCTAAAATGATAATGGTTGCAGTTTCTCCAATCAATCTATTAAAGACTGTATTATTACCATGCCACCATCCATTATGGTATATTAATTTTTCTTCATTGGGTTTTACCAAAATTCTCCAGCCAAACCCATAATTATGATAATACTTACTGGTAGGACTTTGAGGTTGATAAGCCATTTCTAAGGTTTCAGGTCTTAAAAAAGTACCTTCTGTCAAAGCTTTATCCCATAAATATAAATCTCTAGCTGTACTATAGACATTTTTGTCCCCATAAACACAATCATACTTCTCTATTCTGTAGGGTTGCATTCTAGCATTATAAGAAGGTGTGTATTTATCTACTGTTTTAGCACTGAAAATAAAAGAATTGGACATCTTTAGTGGCTTGAAAACAGTCTCATCCATATAAGTGGGAAAATCTTGACCAGTTACTTTTTCAATGATCAAAGCCAATAAAACATAATTGGTGTTGCAATATCTAAATACCCTGTCAGGATTAGCTGCGGGAGCTGGACGCTTTTGAACCATATAATCCAACACATCTTGATTGGTATATGTTCCTTCTTTAAAAGGTTTTTCGTTTTGGATTAATTTTAATTTATTGACCCATCTACCTCTTTTATTTCTCACTTTAACTGAAACATATTTTCTGGACTCCATGAAATAGGTATAATCAGGTAATCCACTTCTATGAGATAACAATTGTTCAATAGTGACTTCAGTATAGGGAAAGTTGGGTAGGTATTTAGTAACAGGTGCTTTTAGATCTAATTTTTCTTGCTCCCATAATTTTAAAGTAGCCATCCCAGTAAAAGTCTTTGAAACGGACGCTAAATGAATGGGTGTTTCTGGAAGAATAGGGGACTTTTGAGAAATATTTGCAAAACCTTTATAATCTTCAAATAATATTTCTCCGTCTTTTGCAACCAATATTTGTCCACTAAAACCTCTATTACCTAATAATTTTTCATACTTAGTTTTGATTTCTGAAGTCAATCTATCTCTTTCTGTATCAGAAATTTTATTATAAATAAAACTCGGGGTATTTAAACCATCTTGGTATTTGGGACCTTGTGATGTGCCGCATGCACATATTAAAACAAATAAAGTACTTAAAAGTGAAATTCTCACGATCATCTGTTAGTTATTAAGGGTACTACAAAAATAACGTTCAATTCTCATAAAATATTGTGATTGAAGGCTGAAGCTGTTAATTTTTTTTAACTTTGCTTTATGAGCACTTCTATCAAAACCAGTTATCCAAAAGACAAAATCAAAGTATTATTTCTTGAAAATATCAGTGATGCTGCTGTACAGTATTTCAAAATACAAGGGTATACGGATGTAAAGAAAGTAGCTGGCGCATTAAGTGAAGAAGATTTAATTAAAGTAATTAAGGACGTTCATATTCTTGGCATAAGATCAAAAACCTTTATTTCAAAAAAAGTTATAGACCATGCTAAAAAATTACAAGCTATAGGATGTTTTTGTATTGGAACCAATCAGGTGGATATGAAAGCTTGTAAACAAAAGGGTATTGCCGTTTTTAATGCTCCTTATAGTAATACCAGATCTGTGGCTGAATTAGTAATTGGATCAAGTATTATGTTAATTAGAAAAATAGTTGATAAAAATAACGCAGCACATAAAGGGATATGGAACAAAGACGCAAAAGGAAGTTTTGAATTAAGAGGAAAGACATTGGGTTTAATTGGATATGGCAATATTGGAACTCAAACCAGTATAATGGCTGAAGCGATGGGTATGAAAGTGAAATTTTATGATGTAGAAACCAAATTGCCATTGGGTAATGCACAAGCCGTTAAATCTATCAAAGAATTAGTTAGTAGTTCTGATATTATTTCTTTACATGTTCCAGAAACAGCCTCTACAAAAAATTTAATAAGTAAAGAGGTTTTAAAACAATTTAAGCAAGGCTCTATATTAATCAACTATGCAAGAGGCGAAGTTGTTGACTTGGAAGCTTTGGCAGCAGCACTTAAGGCAAAACAATTAAGTGGTGCAGCCATCGATGTGTATCCTTGGGAACCAGAAAAAAATGGAGATCATTTTGAAACACCATTACAGGGTTTATCTAATGTTTTATTAACACCTCATATTGGTGGATCTACAGAAGAAGCTCAAGAGAACATTGGAGAAGATGTAAGTATTAAATTATACCAATACCTTGAAAGAGGAGTTTCTAATGGGTCACTTTCTATTCCAACAATCAGTTTACCTCCTGTAGATGGAGCACACAGAATTTTACATATACACAATAATGTGCCTGGTGTATTAAGTGCAATAAATACAGTGATGTCTAAAAATAAAATCAATATCGTTGGACAATATTTAAAAACAAACGATGAAATTGGTTATGTGGTTTTAGATGTAGATTCTAAATTATCTAAAACAGCTTTGTCATTATTAAAAGAAGTAAAAGAAACTATTAGAGTAAGATTGCTTTATTAATGTAAAGCTGTTTTCATTTGAGCTATTTCTTCCATATCCACACCAGTAAAGACTAATTGCTCCTGCATACTTTCTTGTTTATAATTCATTTTACTTGGAAAAATTTTTCTTGCAGAACTATGTAATTCTTTTGCTTTAGTATGATGCACAATCTCCTTTATATTATTGGCCCTAACACCACTACCTGGCATAATTATAATTCTATGATTGGCTGCAACAATTAATTCTTTTAATAAGGGTAGAGCATTAGTAGCATTGGGAACTTGTCCGCTAGTTAAAATTCTTTTACAACCAGTTTGAATGATATCTTCTAATCCTTTCATAGGGTCTATGCATCTATCAAAAGCTCTATGAAAAGTTATTTCCATAGTACCTGCAAGGGATACTAAAGTTGCAGTTCTTTCTATATCAATATGTCCATCTTTTTTTAATAAACCAATCACCGCTCCTGGATAGCCCAATTCTTTTGCCATGATTATATCTTCTTTCATAGTTGCGAACTCATATTCAGAATATAAAAAATCACCCCCTCTTGGACGAATGATAGGGAAAATAGGTTTAGAACTTTCTTTAATTAAGGTATGTAAACTTCCAAAAGATGGGGTAGTACCCCCTTCCATTGGATTTTCGCAAAATTCTATTCTATCTGCTCCTGCAGCTATAGCCGCTAAAGCAGCTTCTACATTAAAAACAGCAATTTCTAAAGTGATTCCCATAAATAATTAATTAATCTAAAAATGCTGATTCAAATAATTCATTTCCTTTTTCTGAATGCACAGCATAATTGAATCCATTATGTAATGCATAAGCACCATATTCACCTTTATTATTGATTGCAATAAAACAAACCTGAATATCTTTTGCTTTTTCTTTTTTTATTCTTCTAATTCTTTCTATAACTAATTTACAAGCTTCTTTAGGTGATTTACCTTGTCTCATAAACTCTACCACTGCACTTGAACCTGCCACTCTAATCACGTCTTCTCCTTGACCAGTTGCCACTACAGCACCTACTTCATTGTCAACATATAAACCTGCACCAATCACTGGAGAATCTCCCACACGACCACGCATTTTAAATCCTGCACCACTTGTTGTACAGGAACCACTTAAATTTCCTTGAGCATCTAATGCAATCATACCAATAGTATCATGATTCCATTGGCCATTACTTAATTTATGTGGTGCATTGTATGCTGCGTCATTATGCGGTATTTCAGATTGACGTTCTACATTGTAAATGGGTTTATAAGTAGATTTTTTTAACCAATTTTCATAAGCGTTTTTAGCATCCTTTGATAATTCTCCGGACTCTAAACTAAATCCTTCACTAATAGCAAACTGTTGTGCTCCTGCACCCACCAACATCACATGCGGTGTTTTTTCCATTACTCTTCTTGCTACTGAAATTGGATGTTTAATTTTCTCTAAAAATGCTACACTTCCGCAATTAAATTGGTGATCCATAATAGAAGCGTCCAATGTTACATGTCCATCTCTATCAGGATTTGCACCTAAACCCACACAACAATTGATTTCATTTTCTGTAACCATCACACCTTGCTCTACTGCATCTAATGCTGACCCGCCAGCTGAAAGCACTTTCCAAGCAGCTACATTAGCATTTAAACCCGCATCCCAAGTAGAAACCACAATTGGTTTTTTAGCATAAAGGGGAGCATTTTTTATAAAACCTGGTATAGTAAAACTTGTTAATCCAAGACTACTTAAATGAATGAATCCTCTTCTGTTCAATGATTTCATATACTA
>CAWULX010000054.1:0-8101 GCA_963923775.1 uncultured bacterium | reverse complement strand
AGGTTATGTTTTTGTAAATAAACCAATAAACGCTTACGCTGACCCACTAATTGCATTAAACCTCTCTGAGTAGAGTGGTCTTTATGATTTGCTTTTAAGTGACCAGAGATATGCGCAATACGTTCTGTTAAGTAGGCGATTTGACCTTCAATAGAACCTGTATTGGTTGCTTTTCCACCAAATTCAGCAAAAATGCTTGCTTTTTTCTCTTTTGTTAATGTAGACATGTAAAACTTCTTTTTTTGCAACTAACTGTTAGCTGCGGTTTTATTTCATTTATTTCGGCTGCAAAGATAAGGAAAAAGGCCTGAACTAATCAAATATTTCCGCGTTCTTTGGGTATTTTGCCCTGTTAAAAAGGAATAATTTGTCATTCAAGCTAGCAGCATAATTGATGGAACCTACTTTAACATCGGTTAAATTGTTGCTTTTGTCTAGAATTAAAGCACTAGATAAAGCAGATTGCTGCTTATTGATCACCAAAGTTACTTTTTGAAAGCTTTTACGCTTGTCTATGGGATATAATTCAATGGTAGCTTTTGTATTATCTTGAGATAATAGCTTGAAATTGAAGTCTTTATCGTAATTACCTGATAATAATTTTTGGGGACTTAGCGTTTGGTCAGATTCGGCTACATTAGACTTAGAAATACTGTTAATACCGTCAAAATTGTAGATATTTACCCCATCACAGAGAATTTCCATTTTACCCTCTTTCAATAGGTATTTGTCTCCCTTCATTTGTAAAGCTATTTGCTTAGCTCCAAGTATTTTACCCTTATTGTTCTTAGAAGTGAGTGATATGTTGACCAAAATGCCTTTGGAAGCCTTCACTTTAGCCCCTATTTGATCCAATAATTGTTTTGCCACTGGATCTTTTTGAGCTAAAACAGTTAAAGTCAAAAAGGTAAATACAGTTACAAAAAGGGTTTTCATAGGGGGCTTTGTTGCTTTGTAGCGCAAAAATAAACAATGTTGTTTAAAGATTTTGCAAAAAATCATGCAATTCTGCATCTGTTTTATACAACACCTCCCTTGGTTTACTACCCTGACTTGGCCCCACAATACCAGCAGATTCTAATTGATCCATCAATCTGCCTGCTCTATTATACCCTAATTTCATTCTTCTTTGAATAAGTGAAGTAGATCCCATTTGTGCACTCACTATTAATTTAGCGGCATCTTCAAATAAAGCATCTCTTTCATTAGGATCGAATCCACCTCCAGCATCCATATCTTTTTCATCTATGTACTCAGGTAATAAAAATGCTTGAGGATAGCCTTTTTGTTCTGCAATAAAACTACATACTCTATCCACTTCTGGCGTATCCACAAAAGCACATTGTAAACGTGTAATCTCTCCATTGTAACTCACCAACATATCACCTTTACCAATTAATTGTTCTGCACCACCTGCATCTAAAATAGTTCTACTGTCTACTTTACTAGAAACCTTAAAGGCAATACGCGCCGGGAAATTGGCTTTAATAGTTCCAGTAATAATATTTACAGAAGGCCTTTGTGTAGCAATGATTAAGTGAATACCCACCGCACGAGCTAACTGAGCTAGACGAGCAATAGGCATCTCTACTTCTTTTCCAGCAGTCATAATTAAATCTGCAAACTCGTCCACTACTAAAACAATGAATGGCAAATATTGGTGTCCTTTTTCTGGATTTAATTTTCTGGCTGTAAATTTCTCATTGTATTCCTTGATATTTCTACAACCAGCTTCCTTTAATAAATCGTATCGATTATCCATCTCGATACATAATGCATTTAATGTATTGATTACTTTTTTAGTATCTGTGATAATCGCATCTTCTTCCCCTGGAAGTTTTGCCAAGAAATGTTTTTCAATTACACGGTATAAACTTAATTCCACTTTCTTAGGATCCACCATCACAAACTTTAATTGAGATGGATGTTTCTTATATAATAATGAAACCAAAATAGCATTTAAACCAACTGACTTACCTTGACCTGTAGCACCAGCCATTAATAAGTGTGGCATGCTAGCTAGATCTACGATGAAATTTTCGTTATCAATTTTCTTTCCAATTGCAATGGGCAAAGAGAAAGTACTTGATTGAAATTTTTCACTTGCCAATAAGGTTTTCATACTTACCACAGACTTGCGAATATTGGGCACTTCAATACCAATGGTTCCCTTACCTGGAATAGGTGCAATAATACGAATACCTAATGCTGCTAAACTTAATGCAATGTCGTCTTCTAAATTTTTGATTCTGCTAATACGAACACCAGGTGCAGGAACAATTTCATACAATGTAACTGTTGGCCCCACTGTAGCAGTAATTCTCTGAATGGCAATATCATAATTTTTTAGCGTAGCAATAATTTGATTCTTGTACATCTCCAATTCTTCTGGATCTTGTACAATTTTCTCTGAACCATGTGTTTCTAATAAATTAAGATGGGGATACTTGTAATTTTTTAAATCTAATGTAGCATCGTATTTAGTTGATAAACTGCCTACACTTGCTGCCACCGCTTCTTTGGCGGATTCATTTATTTCTAAATCTAAGTCTTCTAATAATTCATCATCAAAATCTTCAAGCACTGCATCCTCATTCAGCTCAGCTTCTTCATCCCTATCAAAGTCTAGTGTTTTTTTTTCCTCCTCACTATCCAAAGTCATTTCATCAATAAACAATTTAGGCCCAAGCTCTCCAAGATCATTGGATGCCGTGGTGTCTTCTTCCATTTCAGGCATGATAACACTGATCCCTGTATCATTTTTTAATGTATTTCCTGTGGTAATAGCAGGCTCTGCTGGCGCATTTAAATCCCATTCTTGCTTCACCGCTTCTTCAGTGTCTTCACTGATAAATTCGGCCTCTTTTTTCTTAGGCAACAAACCCTCAAAATTGGGAACATTAAAACTTGGATTAAACCTCCATATGATGAAACTAAACCCTGCAACCAATAATATAGCACCAGTTCCAAAACTACCCACCCACTTAATCAACCAAGTACTACTATATTCACCCAATGCACCACCCCATGAAAAAGCAGTGTTAGGAGTTGCAAAAGCGAAACAAGTACTTAGTACCAATAATCCAACTATTACATATCTAAGATTACGCCATAAACTAAAAATGGGCTTAGTAAAAAACAAGTTCACCCCTAACACAAAAAAGAAACTACATAAAAGATATGCTGCTACTCCAAATCCATTAAACATAATTTGGTAAGCAACAAATGCACCCAAATATCCTAGTAAATTATTCGCCTTAACATCATTGATCGAAAACAATTGTGTTCTCCACAATTGAACCATGTCCTGATCATCTTGCCATGTAAATAAATAAGATGTGAAAGCAACAAATAAAAACAAAGTGAATAATAGGGAAACCGCTCCTAAGATTTTTGAAGTACGCTCATCCTTTACGACTTCAGTAACGTTAATTGCAGCTTCTTTATCAGGATTTAAATTCTCTTGATTCAGTTTGGGTTCTTTCTTAGTTCTAAGCGTATTTGCCATGATAACAAATATAAGTTATCCCAATTTCACTGAAAAGCTTTTTTAGATAATGTGCAAAAAGGGAAAAAGAAGGCTCGAGTTATCCACGATATGCCGCCATTCCCCAACAAAACCAACCAACAATAAAAAACAATCCTCCAATAGGCGTTATAGGTCCAAGCCATGCGCCAAATGAAAATGGCAAAATAGAATTTGATGCTATTAAATATAATGATCCACTAAACAAAATTATTCCAATAGTCAAAGCCAATGCAGCTCTCTTTGTCCAAATATTCGCCTTATCAAAAGACAATACAATTAATGCAATAGCATGTATTACCTGGTATCTAATTCCGGTTTCAAATACCTGTAATTTATCAATGGGCAACATTGTTTTTAACGCATGTGCACCAAATGCTCCCAGAATTACAGCTAAACCTGCGAAAACAATTCCTCTTAATTGAATGGACTTATTCATGTTGACTAATCAATTGCTTTAGTTTAGCATCCGTAATTTGATCAGAGCTTAATCTATAATTTGCTTGACTGTAAAAAGGATGCCTTTCCATTAATTTACTTTGAATAAATTTTACCAATTCCTCTTCATTTAAATTGGCAATTAGTGGACGATGTACTTTCTCAGCTGTCAATCTTTTAACCAAAACTTCAATAGATTCATCCAACCAAATCACTATGCCCTCTTTTTTCATCCAAGCCATATTTTCCTGAAAACAAGGAGTGCCGCCACCTGTGGCAAGTACATATTTTTTCTTTTCTTTAAACCATCTCAAAATTTTAGCTTCTGTTTTTCTGAATTGATCTTCCCCATCTTCAGCAAATATTTCAGAAATAGTTTTTTCTTCGTTCATTTCAATTAAATCATCTAAATCATATCCTGCTGATTTAATCCATTTTGCTATTTTTTTAGTCCAGTAAGATTTACCCGAACCCATCATACCCACTAAAAATATCTTTTCTGCTGCCATTACTATCTCAACTTTTAAAACTTATTTAAATGCATTAAAACCTGTTATCTCCATTCCGGTGATTAATAAATGAATATCATGTGTTCCTTCGTATGTAATCACGCTTTCTAAATTCATCATATGACGCATCACCGAATATTCTCCAGTAATGCCCATACCACCCAACATTTGTCTAGCAGCTCTTGCTATATTTGTTGCCATTTCACAACTATTTCTTTTAGCCATACTTATTTGTGCAGGTGTAGCTCTGCCTTCATTCATTAATACACCTAAACGCCATACCATTAATTGAGCTTTGGTAATTTCTGTTACCATCTCTGCTAATTTCTTTTGTTGTAATTGAAATGCCCCTATGGGTTTATCAAATTGTATTCTTTCTTTACTGTATCTTAATGCAGTATCATAACAATCCATGGCCGCACCCAAAGCTCCCCATGCTATGCCATATCTTGCTTTACTTAAACATCCTAATGGACCTTTTAAACCAATTACATTTGGTAAAATATTTTCTTTTGGCACTTTTACATTATCAAAAACCAATTCACCTGTGGCACTTGCTCTTAAACTCCATTTACCATGTGTAGTAGGTGTTGTAAAACCCTCCATGCCACGCTCTACAATTACACCTTGAATTTTTCCTTCTTCATTTTTTGCCCATACCACAGCAATGTCTGCAAATGGAGCATTACTGATCCACATTTTTGAACCATTCAAAACAACATGATCCCCTGCGTCTTTGATATTGGTTAACATTCCTGAAGGATTTGATCCATGATCAGGTTCTGTTAAACCAAAGCATCCTAAAAATTCTCCTGATGCCAATTTGGGTAAATACTTTTTCTTTTGCGCCTCACTACCATACGCATATATAGGAAACATCACTAAAGAGCCTTGCACACTTGCAGTACTTCTTACACCACTGTCTCCTCTTTCTAATTCTTGCATCATTATACCATAACTGATATAATCCAAACCCCCTCCTCCATATTCCACTGGTACCGTTGGACCAAACACTCCAAGGTCTCCTAATTGCTTGACAATCTGTTGAGGAAATTCTGCCCTTTGCGCATAGTCTTCAATAATGGGAGAAATTTCTTTTTTCACATAATCTCTAACAGCAGTTCTTACCATTAAATGTTCTTCACTCAACAATTCATCTAATTGATAATGATCTGGGGATTCAAATAAATCTGCTCTAACTGCCATAACTATTAAATTTTGTGTTTGAATTCAACCACAAATCTAAGTCAAACTAACTTGAGTTAGTAATTTCTCAAAAAAAATGTCTATTTTAATAGAATGAAAAAGATACTAACCCATTTAAGCTTCTATGTTCTATTTGCCATCGTAGCCGGCGTTATTCTAGGAATGATCGCACCAAGCCAAGCGGTAAAATTAGAACCCTTAGCAAAAGGCTTTATTAATATAATTAAACTTTTTACCTACCCAATTATTTTCTTGACGGTTTCTCTGGGTATTGCAAGTATGGGTAGTTTAAAAAAAGTAGGAAGAATTGGCCTAAGTTCTTTATTGTATTTTGAAATAGTTAGTACTCTTTCATTAGCTATTGGCGTTCTAGTAGCTTTAGTAGTTAAACCTGGTCATATTAATAAAGAAGGCCTACAAATGCAAGACCCCTCTAAATACACCCAATCCACCGAATTTCATTTATGGCCAATTATCAAAGACAATACCAATTTGCAAATTTTACTTTTAGCCATTATTGTTGGATTTGTATTAAACTTTTTACATAAAAAAGAAACCTATATACATACTTTAGGTAAACTAACTCATTTTGTATTTGCTGCTTTAAAATGGGTAATGTATTTAGCGCCATTAGGTGCATTGGGGGGCATGTCTTATGCTATTGGCAAATATGGATTAAAAACATTAATCCCATTGGGTAAATTAATGGGCACAATGTATATCACTATGGCCTTATTTATTTTCTTGATTCTTGGAGGCATATTAAAGTATTTCAATTTATCTATTTGGGGATTATTAAAACATATCAAAGAAGAATTATTAATTGTATTTGGCACTTCTTCTTCTGAACCAGCCATGCCCTCTTTAATGAATAAATTGGAGCATATTGGATGTTCAAAATCTGTAGTGGGATTAGTAGTACCAACAGGATACTCATTTAATTTAGATGGCACTTCCATTTACTTATCAATGGCAGTCATCTTTATTGCACAATTGTACAATGTGCCTCTAAGTATCTCTGAATTGATCACCATGATATTGATTCTAATGCTTACTTCAAAAGGGGCAGCAGGTGTCACAGGAAGTGGATTCATTGTATTGGCAAGCACTTTAGCTACTTTACAAAAAATACCCATTGAAGGATTGGCTTTTTTATTGGGAGTAGATAAATTTATGAGCGAAGCAAGAGCCATTACCAATATTATTGGAAATAGTGTGGCTACCATTGTTATTGCTAAAACGGAAGGAGAAACAATAAAAATATAAGATTAACCCAAGTTTAATAATGTTTTCATTTCTGATGCATAAAGCTTTGCTTGATTAGAAGCTTCCTCTGCAAAATTTTCTTTGTTGCTTGCAAAAATAATGGCACGACTTGCATTCACTAATAATCCTGTGTCTTGGTTTTTCCCATATTTTGTGACTTCTTCTAAACTTCCACCCTGTGCTCCCACCCCAGGTACTAATAAAAAGTGATTTGGAATAATTTTTCTGATGCCTACAAATTCTTCAGGTTTGGTGGCACCTACCACAAACATTAATTGATTTGGACTTGACCAATTGGCTACTTGTTCTATCACTGACTCATATAAAAATTGGCCATTGCTTAATTTTTGTTGTTCAAAATTGGCACTACCTGCATTAGAAGTTAATCCCAATACAATCGTGAATTTATTAGTATAAGCCAAAAAAGGTTCAATACTGTCTTTCCCCATATAAGGTGCCACAGTAATGGCGTCAAAAGGTAATATTTCAAAAAATGTCTTTGCATATTGAGCTGAAGTGTTTCCAATATCTCCTCTCTTTGCATCTGCAATGGTGAAATGAGTAGAAGGTATATGTGCTAAAGTTGCTTCCATTGCTTCCCATCCTGCCAAACCTTGTGACTCATAAAAAGCTGTATTTATTTTATAACTAACGCAATATGGAGCAGTAGCGTCTATGATCGCTTTATTAAAAGCAATTACTCCTTCTTTATTTTTAGGAAGATGTGCTGGCAATTTCTCTATGTCGGTATCTAAACCAACACATAAATAAGATTGCTTTACTTTAATTTGTTCAACCAAATATTGCTTTGTCATACTTTATTATTTTTTTACACCCTTCTTTACATACACCTTATAACCCCATGCTGGTAATTGAAGCTGATGAATATCTTTTACCAACTCTTTTGAGAAAAGTTCTTGATAACCCTCTTTTAAATCGGTACCACTCACAATTACTTCATGCGCATTTGCAGAAAGGTTGAGTACTACAACTACTTTATCATTTCCATTGGTTCTTTCATAAGCCATTACCTGTGCTGGATGATCCACCCATAATCTTTTGAAACTAGCATTGTCTGCAAATGCAGTATTGTTTTTTCTTAGATGTAAAAGCGAACTATAAAATGCTGCTCTCTGGTATTTGCCAAATTCAATTG
>CAWULX010000053.1:0-8147 GCA_963923775.1 uncultured bacterium | reverse complement strand
CGATGTTAGGAGATGATGGCTTACCATTGAAAGATATTTACATTGCAGACAAATTACACATGAATGCCAATGGGTATGCTATTTGGCAAAAATTAATGGCACCTTTATTGTTAAATTCTACCAAACCTATTGTACAAACCAATGTAGGAAAAGTGGCCGGTTATAAAGATGGGAGTATAAATGTATTTAAAGGCATTCCTTTTGCAGCGCCACCTGTGGGTAATTTAAGATGGAAAGCCCCTCAACCAGTACAAGCATGGTCTGGCGTGAAAAATTGTATTCAATTTGGTGCAAGTCCTGTGCAGGCAGAACCCATTCCATTTATGTGTTGGTCTGAAGAATATTTAATTCCCAAAAAACCAATCGATGAAGATTGTTTGTATTTAAATGTATGGACAAAAAACAATAAGGTTAAAAAACCAGTACTTGTATATATCTATGGAGGTGGATTTAGATCAGGTGGTGCTGGTTGTGCCATTTATGATGGCAAAGAATTAGCCAAGAAGGATATAGTAGTAGTTACTATTAATTATAGAGTAGGTGTATTTGGATTTTTAGCACATCCTGAATTAACCAAAGAATCTGGTTATGGTGCATCAGGCAATTATGCTTTATTAGATATGATTGCAGCACTAAAATGGGTAAAGCAAAATATTGCTTCCTTTGGAGGCGATCCAGATCAAGTAACTATTTCAGGACAATCGGCAGGTGCTTTTGCAGTAAATCATTTATGTGCTACTCCATTAGCTAAAGGTCTTTTCAAAAGAGCAATTGCAGAAAGTGGTGGTAGTGTCTTGACAAGTTCATTAAGACCAACTACTAATTTATCCCAAGCAGAAAAAATGGGATTGGATTTTGCAAATAACTTTAAAGCAAATTCTATCGATGAGTTAAGAAAAGTTTCTGCACAAGAAATTTTACAATCTAATGTAGGATTAAGTTATCCTATTGAAGATGGCTATGTATTACCTAATTCAATTGGTGATATTTACGCAAATGGAAAACAAAATGATGTTGCGTTAATTTTAGGTTGGAACTTTGACGATAAAGTGACTGGACCTCCTGTTAAAGCAGAAGCATATAAGTTGCAACTTGAAAAACAATATGGAAATAACGCAGATAAAATTTTGCAACATTATCCAGCAACGAATGATTCCATTGCAGCCATTTCTCAGGACAATTTAAGTAGAGATGCATTTTTTGGAGTTCAAGGATATGCATGGGCCAATGCGCAATTGAAAAAAGGAAAGTCTAAAGTATTTGTATATAATTTTAACAGAAAGCTTCCATACTATTCTGCCGCAACTAATTTTGGTGCATTTCATACCGCAGAAGTGCCTTATGTTTTTAATAATTTAAAAACTGTTAATAGGCCTTTTCAAGAGGACGATATTCAATTGGCGGATAAAATGTCTAATTACTGGGTGAATTTTGTTAAAACGGGTAATCCAAATGGGGACAGTTTAACCAATTGGCCGGCTTATACATCAGATAAAGACACAGTAATAATTCTTGACAAGCAAATAAGCGCTACATCATTACCTTTTAAAGAGGGATTAAGAATTTTATCTACGCTCTATTAAAAATTGGGTTAAAAAATTATTGATTTAGCAATTTGTACTACATTTGAGAAATGATTAAAAATCATAATATGAAAAAAGGTTTAATGTCTTTCTTTGTTTCATCGATTATTTTGATGGCATGTAGCAAATCAGGGGATAGTCCAGCACCTACGCCAAATCCTCCAGCGCCTACGCCTGAAGCAACTATTGTATTTACTATTGATCCAGATCCAGGAACAGCTATTTATGGATCATTAGGTGCGTCTCAAGCAATGACCTTGACTGTTTCATCTACCATTCCATCTGCAGGAGTGACAATTGATGTAAAAACCACAAAAGATAGCGATGGCTCAACTGTTTCATCAAGCAGTGTTTCCAGCACAACTTCAAAAAATAATATTACAGTTGATAATTTAACTGCTGGTGTTTTATGTACAACAACAATCACTGTTACCTCTAAATCAACTGCAAGTAACAATGCATCTAAATCTTTTAAGATTGCTAGAAAGTAATAGCTAATTGAATTATAAAAAATGCCACTCGATTGAGTGGCATTTTTGTTTTGTATCTTTTAAGTAGATCAATCAACTTCCTCTTGATCCGCCAGTTTTAATTGGCTTTTTATTGGCACCAGTTGATTTAGTATTGGCTTTAGCTATAAATTTAGAGCTGCCGCCTTGTACATTTGCTTTTGTGTTATTAGCAGCATTCTTGGCTGCTTTCTTTTCGTTGATATGAAATCCCATAATGGTTATATTTGAGGTATAAATATAATTAATAATCATCATGCTACAATCAAGCACTATACAGTTTTTGAAATCTCTCAAGAAAAATAACAACAGGGAATGGTTTGAGAAAAATAGAAAACAATATGAATTAGCTAAAACAGATTATTTAAATTTTGTCACTATTGTATTAAATGAAATACAAGAATTTGATCAAAGTTTGGCTGAATTAGAACCTAAAAAATGTGTTTTTAGATTAAATAGGGACGTTCGATTTAGTAAAAATAAAGAGCCATATAAAACCAATTTTGGAGCAAGTTTCAGTAAAGGCGCGAAATTAATTCAAACAGCTGGGTATTATTTTCATTTAGAACCAGGAGAAAACTTTGTAGGTGGTGGTTTATGGATGCCCATGGCGCCAGATCTAAATAAAGTAAGACAAGAAATTGATTATTGTTTTAAAGAATTTGCAAGTATTCTAAAAAAGCCAGCATTCAAAAGCACTTATGGAGATTTAGATCAATCAATGAAGTTGGTTCGTCCGCCAAAAGGTTTTGAAATAGATAATCCTGCAATAGAGTACCTTAAGCTAAAAAGCTTTGTAGTGACTAGGCCTATAAAAGATACAGATCTTCTAGATAAGCAGTTAATCAAAAATGTAGTGAAAGATTTTAAAACAATTGCCCCATTAGTTCATTTTTTAAATAGGGCAATTGAGTAATATATTTAATTTTCTTTCTTGAAAATATTAAATAATAAATAACCCATTAGTCCGCCATATAGGGTACTATTGATGGGTTTAGAAGTGATCATACAAGTTCCGCTTGCGCAGCCAATAAAATTCCAATAGAGAAATCCAGCTACTGCGCCAATAAATATACCTAATAGGCTTAACTTGTGTTTAATAATCCAATTAGTCATATTCATTTAATTACCTAATTTTACTTACTAATACATTCCAAGGTCCGCCATTGTATACCTCAATTCCAGCATTTTGGAGTATTCTCTTTGCCATTCCACTTCTAGATCCGCTTCTACAAACTGTAATAATTGGCTTGTTCATGTTTTTAATTGTTTTAAGCTCTCTTTGGATTTTATCCAGTGGAATATTTTTAGAACCCTTAATATGCCCATGATCAAATTCATTTGGCGTCCTCACATCTATGATAATGGCGCCATTTTCTTTTAGCGATTTAAAGTCTGTGCTTGGCCCAAATATTTTTTTTAAAAAACTAAACATATTAATTATTGTTTAAAATGTTATTTAAAGTAAAAATTCCTCCACCGTTATAAGTTTCTGTAATTCCATTTTGTTGTAAAATACTTGTTGCTACACTACTTCTTCCCCCACTCATACAATAAACAACAACTGGTTTTGGTAATTCTTGAATCTCTTGTAATTTGCTTGAAATTGTATCCAAGGGCATATTAATTGCACCTTTAATGTGATCTCCATCGAATTCCATTTTACTTCTAACGTCTAATAAAGTGCCTTGATTTGATTTAATTTTTTCAATTACATTTTGCATAGTTAATAATTTTACTAATGCAAAATTCAATTTATTTTTATTCTTTAATGGTGATATTTATCACATTAAAAAAATTATTTTTTTATCCAATCAAAAGAATTCCTGCTTAAGATAATCCATCCATTATTTTCCATTTTTTTTAATAATCTACTAATTACTTCTCTTGAAGTATTTAAATCGTTGGCTATTTCTTGATGTGTAAGTTTTATGGTATTACCAAATTGTTGAACCTGTCTTTTGATATAAAATTCAAGACGCTCATCCATATTTTTAAATGCAGTTTCATGTATAGTGTTTAATAATTCTTCATATCTGCTTCTATATGTTCTGATAACAAAATAGTGCCAACTTTTGTATTCGTTGAGCCATTTATCCATATATTCAATTGGTATGGACAAATAACTTATATCAGTTACTGCTTTTGCTAATACCTGGCTTTGCTCTAAGTGGTAATTACAAACCATTGTAACTGCACAAGCTTCTCCAGGATTTAAATGATACATAAAATACTCAGCACCTTCCTCATTTTCTTGAAAAAGTTTAACTGTTCCCTCTACCACTAACATGGTAGATTTTATATTTTGACCTTTCTTAAGTAGCACAGATCCTGCTTTAGCAGTTTTTAATTCAGCATGCTCAATGACTGCTTCATATAAGCCTTTTTCCCAATTTGGAAATAATTTGACTAATTCTTCTTTACTTAACATTATGTATATTTTCTTTTGTGAAGATACTGCTTATTGTAATAAATGTCACAGAAGTACTTATTTACAAAGGTTATTTTTGTGAAAATATCAAAGATGAAAAATTTTCTATCAAAAATAGATTGGATTTTAATGATGCGTTTGGTAATGGGGGGGTCAATGGTCATTATTGGCTATCAATCTAATGACTATATACCTGCTGTTGCTGGAGGCTTTTTTATTTTGTATTCTATTATCGGTGCTAAATATAAAATTGGCTGTGGCTATAATGCTAGTTGTGGAATGCCAACCAGAAGCCAAATTATAAAGTCGAATAAAAATGATGAAATTGAATTCACTGAAATAAAATAATACTTTATGTCAACTACAGAAACTTTTGGGTCAATTATTAAAGGAGATAAACCAGTATTAGTTGATTTTTTTGCTACATGGTGTGGACCCTGTAAAATGATGCCACCTATATTAGAGCAAGTGCATAATCAATTAGGTGAACAGGTTAGAATTATTAAAATTGATGTGGATAAAAACCAGCAATTAGCATCTCAATTAAATGTGTCAAGTGTTCCTACATTAGCCATTTTTAAAAATGGCGAAATTAAATGGAGACAACCTGGTGTTCAGCAAGCTGGAGCTTTAGTAAGCCTTCTGAAACAACATATTTAATCTTGTCTTTCATCAGTTTTTGATTTATATTTAGTAAGTCTAACTGACTAGTCATTTAACCTAAATATAAGTATACCATGAAAGCTACTTCATTGTTCATTTCATTATTGGCCTTGTCATTCTCTATACATGCACAAGTGCCAGAAGGTAAAACGGTTATAAGTTCTTTATATGTTTATGATATGGCTACTGGCCAATCTAATTTGATTACAAGAGAGCTCAGACATTTTGAAGCACCTAATTGGTCTAGGGATGGAAAATATTTTTTGATCAATGCTTATGGTAAATTAGAGAAGATGTCAATGACTGGCGATAGAATAGGTTATTTTAATACTGGTTCTGTTCAAGACTGTAATAATGATCATGGATTTAGTTTTGATGGAAACGCATTATTTATTTCTTCTGGAAAGCCTAGTATTAAAGGACATAGCTCCTTTATTTTTAAAGTACCTGCAACGGGTGGCGAACCAGTTCAATTAACACCTACAACGCCTTCTTATTGGCATGGAATTTCTCCAGATGGCAAAACGATAGTATACTGTGCTGCAAGAAATGGTAATTATGATGTATATGCTATGTCATCTGAAGGTGGCGAAGAGAAAAGATTAACTTCTACTGAAGGCTTGGATGATGGTCCAGAGTATAGCCCTGATGGAAAGTATATTTATATCAATTCTTTTAGAACGGGCCATATGCAAATTTGGAGAATGGCTCCTGATGGGTCTAATCTTGAACAAATGACTTTTGACGACAAGTCTAATTGGTTTGCCCATATCAATCCTAATAATAAAATGGCTACCATTATAAGTTATGATGAAGATCAAGTACAAGCACATCCATTTGGTAAGCAAGTAAGAATAAGGTTATTAGATCTTGAAACAAAAAAGATCAAAGACTTAACAGGGCCATTTTTTGGTGGGCAAGGCACCATTAATGTTCCATCTTGGAATCCAGAAGGAACTCAATTTGCTTATGTGAAGTATGAACTTTTTTAATAGATACTTTATAATTTATAAGCCTGTGAATATGGTTTCACAGTTTATTAGTTCTCATGCTGTGAAATTATTAGGAGATTTATCATTTGATTTTCCAGAAGGTACGCATGCTATTGGTAGACTAGATCAGCATTCCGAAGGACTTTTACTATTAACCACCAATAAGAAAATCACTAAACTATTATTTCAAGGGGAAAAGTCTCATTTGCGAACTTATTTGGTGCAAGTAAAAAATAAAGTGAGTAAAGAAACTGTAGAATTATTATCTAAGGGAATTGAGATTAGTGCAAGTAATGGTGAAAAGTATATGACCAAGCCTTGTTTAGTTAAGTTGGTAAATAAGCCCAGCTATATTACTGATGCTGAAACTCCATTGCATCCAAATGCGGAGCACTCTTGGTTGGAAATTAGTTTAACAGAAGGGAAGTTTCATCAGGTAAGAAAAATGGTTGCTGCAGTACATCACAAATGTATTAGACTCATTAGAACATCTATTGAAAACGTTGATATAAAAGATTTGTTGCCTGGAGAAGTTAGAGAAGTTGATGAGCAATTCTTTTTTGAAAAATTGAAATTATAAAAAAAGCTCCTTCGTGAGGAGCCTTTTTTAATTAGAGGATTAAATCTTATTTAAGAACAGGTAGTTGAATAGTAGAAGCTTCATGATAAATTTTGATAGTAGCTTTTTTAAAGTCACTGTCTTTTGCTTCATAAATATTCATAAACTGTTGAGGGTTTCTATCTACCAATGGGAACCATGTACTTTGAATTTGAATCATCATTCTATGACCTTTCTTAAATTGATGTGCAATATCTGGTAAAGTAAATTTCACTTGAGTAGGTTTGCCAGGTACAAATGCTTCTGGTTTTTCAAAACTATTTCTGAATTTGCCTCTCATTACTTCTCCTCTTACCAACATTTGATATCCATTCATTACATGATTGGTTGCCATCTTGTTTTCAAAATTATCAGGGAATACATCAATTACTTTTACAATAAAATCTGCATCAGTTCCGCTTGTGCTAGCCATTAAATCTGCGATAATAGGTCCTGCAAGGGTTATATCTTCTTTTAATGGCTCTGTTTGATACACCAATACATCTGGTCTTCTTGCAGCAAATCTTTGATCATCCAGCATGTATTCTTGTGTACGTCCTGAATGAATTTCAGGTACATAAGGCACTGGTTTTGCTGGATCACTTATGTACTCATCAAAACTAGTAGCTACTTTAGAGCTTGCTTTGCCAAAACTTCCATTCTTGCCCAAAGCATATGCTTCCATAGTCATATTAGCTGCAGGCCAAGTTGCGAAGTTTCTCCATTCATTAGCACCACTTATAAATATGGTTGCTTCTTTAATGGATTCAATAGAGCCTTTGTTTTTTAAATAATAATTAAAGAAAGGTAGTTCTATATTGTTACCATACCATTCACTGGTATTAGATCCAAATTCAATAAAACCTAAATGAGTTCCATCATTACGGCCCCATTGACCATGATGCCATGGTCCCATTACTAGTTTGTTATTATTCTTTGTATTTGTTTCAATGGCTTTATATAAATTCCAGGCACCATAACAATCTTCTGCATCAAATAATCCACCAACGATTAAAGTGGCAATATTTGGATTGATTACATTTACATTGGCTCTAGCATTTCTTGCTTTCCAAAATGCATCATAGTTTGGATGCGCTATCAAATCTTTCCAAAACAGTAAACTGTCACCTGTCAATTTGGTGAAATTAGTTAGGGCTCCAGTTTGTAAATAAAAGCCATAATTGTCTTTTGTTGGAAAAGGGAAGCCGCTTGGTCCAACACTGGTTGGTTTAGGTCTTGGTTTGCCAAAACCTGTATAAAAATTAAATGCATCTAATAACATGAAAGCTCCGTTGTGATGAAAATCATCGCCAATAAACCACTCACTTACTGGAGCTTGTGGACTAACCGCTTTTAATGCAGGGTGATTGC
>CAWULX010000052.1:0-8169 GCA_963923775.1 uncultured bacterium | reverse complement strand
CGATTTATTTTACTTCTTTTTTACTTCACTACTCCATTATACATTTTCTGTAATATCCTATAGCAGTCTTCCATCGTAGGAATGTCTTTTATCACTAATACAAATAACTTACCCACTTGCTTAAAATGTGCATTGTTCATAGAAGATTGGGTAAAGGCTAATAAACTATTAAATAGATCACTTTCAAAATAAGGTGAGTCAGGACGATTAATAAAATAACATCTCAGGGTTGCTTCTTTTAAAGTCATTTTTTCAAAACCTAATGCAATGGCTAATTTTCTGGCTCTTACTGTTTCAAATAAATCCGCCACCGATTTTGGCATTGGACCAAATCGATCAGTCATCTCATCCTTCATAGCCACCAACTCTTCTTCATTCTCTGATTGATCTAATCTCGTATACAAAGACAACCTTTCTCCAATATTTTCTACATACTCGTCTGGAATCATAATTTCCAAATCGGTATCAATGGTACAATCCTGCACAAAATCATCTTGTTGACTAATTTCTTCTTGGAATAATTCTTTAAAGTCTGATCTCTTCAATTCTCTAACAGCTTCTGCTAAAATCTTTTGATACATTTCAAAACCAATCTCTACCATAAATCCACTTTGTTCTCCTCCTAATAAATTTCCAGCACCTCTAATGTCTAAATCACGCATTGCAATCTGGAATCCACTTCCTAGTTCACTAAACTGTTCTAAGGTTTGTAATCTTTTTCTTGAATCATCTGGTAAAGTGCTAATAGGTGGTGCTAATAAGTAGCAAAATGCTTTTTTATTGCTTCTACCAACCCTTCCTCTTAATTGATGCAAATCACTTAAGCCAAATTGATGTGCATTATTCACTATTATGGTATTCACATTAGGTATGTCCACACCACTCTCTACAATATTGGTACAAACCAATACATCATATCTTCTTTCTATAAAGTCTAATATTTTTTCTTCTAATTGATGCCCTTCTAATTGTCCATGCGCATATCCAATACTTAAATCTGGACAGAGTCTTTGTATCATCGCACACATTTCTGCTAAGCCTTGTACTCTATTATGAATAAAGAAAACCTGTCCTCCTCTCTCTGTTTCAAAATAAATAGTTTCTCTAATAACATCTTCATGAAACACTTGTACTTCTGTATGAATAGGTTGTCTATTTGCAGGAGCTGTATTAATAATACTTAAATCCCTAGCTCCCATCAAACTAAAATGCAGGGTTCTAGGAATAGGCGTTGCAGTAAGTGTTAAACAGTCTACTGTGGTTCTTATAGTTTTTAATTTCTCTTTATGCGCTACCCCAAATTTTTGTTCCTCGTCTATTACCATAAGTCCTAAATCTTTGAACTGAACTTCTTTTCCTAAAATTCCATGCGTACCCACTAAAATATCAATCTTACCTTCTTTGACTCTTTGAATGGTTTCTTTTTTTTGTGCTGCTGTTTTAAATCGATTGATATAGTCAACTGTAACAGGAAAATCTTTTAACCTTTCTTTAAAAGTTTTATAATGTTGAAAAGCCAATATAGTAGTAGGTACTAAAACGGCTACCTGTTTTCCATCTATTGCTGCTTTAAACGCAGCCCTGATAGCAACTTCAGTTTTACCAAAACCCACATCTCCACAAACCAATCTATCCATGGGAGACCCTTGTTCCATATCTTTTTTTACATCCGCAATAGCCTTTGCCTGATCAATAGTGTCTTCATATATAAAGGAGGCTTCTAACTCATGCATCATATAATTATCTGGTGTAAATGAAAACCCAGATTGCGCCTTTCTTTGCGCGTATAATTTAATTAAATCAAAAGCAATCGTTTTAACCCTAGCCTTTGTTTTATCTTTTAATTTCACCCAAGCATCCGATCCAAGTTTATTCACTTTCGGAGGCGACCCTTCCTTACCAGTGTATTTAGATATTTTATGTAATGAATTAATATTCACATAAAGGATATCACTATCCTTGTATATAATTCTAACAGCTTCTTGCATCACCCCCTTGACTTCCATTTTCTGCAATCCACTATAAACACCCACTCCATGATCTATATGGGTTACAAAATCCCCTGGTGCCAAATCTCTTAAAGTTCTTAGCGTAATGGCTTTGCTCTTAGTATAGGCTTGCTTTACTTTATACTTATGATATCTTTGAAATATCTGATGATCTGTATAACAAACCATTTTATGTTCATGGTCAATAAATCCTTCATGAATATTTCTAACAATGGGTGTAAACTGGATTTCTGTTTTTAAATCGGTAAAGATGGCGTGCAGACGCTCTAATTGTTTGGCTTGTTCTGCAAAAATAAAAATGGCATAGCCTTTCTTTTCAAAAGATTGAAGGTTCTCTATCAATAATTGAAATTGTCTATTAAAGGCAGGTTGTACCTGTGTATTAAAATTAATTTTTTCTTGTGTTAGATGTGGCTGATAACCAAATTCAATAATATTTTTACTTACTAGGGCTTTCTCTGTAGTGTCTACATCTACAAAATCTTCCAGTGTAGTATTTTTTTGATGCGGATCATTTTCTTCTACTTTTGGTTTACCTCCATGATGTTCCAAATAATCTTGCAATGCCTCGGCTTGATCTAGTCCCTTTTGTTTTATTACATCCCAATCCTTCAACCATACTACAGTGTCTTTAGGTAAAAAATCCAATAAAGGTATCTTTTCTGTATCCTCAAATTGCGTAGTAACATTCGGAATAATATTTACTTGTAATAATTTACGCTCACTTAATTGAGTGGCAGGATCAAACAATCTAATACTATCAATATCTTCTCCAAATAATTCAATACGGTAAGGCTTTTCATTCCCAAAAGAATAAATATCAAAAATACCTCCTCTTAGTGCAAATTGTCCTGGCTCATACACAAAATCGGTTCTCTCAAAACCATAATCCACCAATTGCTGCATTAAAGCATTCAATTGCAGACTATCATTGGTTTTTAATTGGATGATATTTTGCTGCAAAGTTCTTGGCAAAATCACTTTTTCAAAAATTGCTTCTGGATAACTAACTATGATTTTTTTATTTCCTCCCATGGATATTTTTGTTAAGGCTTCTGTTCTTAACATAACATGGGACGGATTCAATAAAATAAAATTCTGAGGTGTTTTAAAAGAAGAAGGGAAATAAAATAAATCCATTGCCTCAGTTACACTTTCTACAGAATTAAAAAAATAAGCAGCTTCTTCTGCATCATTTAGTACCACCAGATGATTTAAATGAGCAGTAGCTTCATTTTTGAAAATTGATTCAATGATGAAAGCTGTAGAAGAACCATATAAGTTTTGAAGAAAGTATTGTGCGGGCTGATTTTGAGCATTGGACATAATTATCCCATCCGCCAATTTTTTTAGGAGGGGGGAGTCATGAAACCTGCTAAACAAATTTTGTTCATTCATCGCTCAGGCTGCAAAGATACGTCTATCTTAATAAATAGCTTTTGAATTTACTAAGATGTTGATAGGAATATACTGACCTGATTTAACTAGAATACTACTTGGCTGATTGAATTGATCAAAAGAGGGTATATAATAACCATCATATGCTGCCACTAGTAAAAAATACTTACCAGGGGGAAGAGCTTGCTTAAACGCACCTTTGTTATTGGTTTGAATAATTTTAAATGGCTTTTGTTGAACAGATTTACACCATTGCCCCTCTATTCCATCTAAATGAATAGCTCTTAGACTTTGGTATATATAAATTTTACCCACAAACGGCTGCCCCTTTTCTCTTGAAGATTTTTCTATACCCATCTGATTTCCCTTCAACTCTCTTACAGTACCCTCTACACCCTGCTTTGAGGGACTAAAAGATAAACTTACATATAAAAGTACAAGAAGGAAGTTCATAGACTTTGATAATTACTTAAAGTTAAGCATTTGTTTGTTGAGTTTTCATTGTAATTTTAAGCTATGCAGCGAAGTTTTTTTAAGATATTTTTTAATTTGTTTGTCCTACTTACAGTTTCAGAAACTGTAATAGCACAAACTAAAACACAGTCACTCACTCTTGTGAATACTTCTAAGAATTTAGATTTTGATGCAAGAACAAATTATGCAGAAGCAGTTATTAAAGCTAAGAAAAATGGATGGGCTTTAAACTACTACAATAAAAACAATTCTTTGGTAAGCTTAATGGGTGTTGATATGTTTGGACAACCCATTTATTTCACCAGCTTTGCAGATCCTACTCAAGCAATTACAGTAAATACCAATAAATTGTGGCCAGGCGGAATAACAGGATATAATTTAAATGGGAGCAGCGATAGCCTAACTTATAAATTGGGAATGTGGGATGAAGGTGCTACCAGAAATACACATATTGATATTGGTAACAGAGTAATTCAAAAAGATAATGTTACAAAAATCATTGACCATAGCACCCATGTTGCAGGAATATTAATTGGTAAAGGAAATAACCCTTCAGCAAAAGGTATGTTATACGGTATCAAAGGAATTTATGGTTATGATTGGAATAGTGATGTATCAGAAATGTCTGGTGCTGCTGCCAATAATTTATTAATCTCCAATCACTCTTATGGTACTGTTTGTGGATGGGATTATAACGACGATTCTACAAGATGGGAATTTAATGGAAAATATAATGAAAAAGAAGATTATCGTTTTGGATTATATGATAACCAAGCTGTATTGTATGATTCCATTGCATACAATGCACCATTTTATTTAATTGTAAAATCTGCAGGTAATAGCAGAGCTTCCAACGGACCTAGTAAAAATGCTTCAACTGGAAAATGGTACAATAATGATTCTACTTATTGGAGAAGAGATCAAAGTGGCAAATGGTTTAATGCTGGATTAAGACCAGACAGTTTAAGTAACAATGATAGTTACGAGACCTTGCCTGGTGATGTGAATGCAAAAAATATTTTAACTGTGGGCGCTGTTTCTGGAATTCTTGCAGGGTATTCAAAAAAAGAAGATGTAGTGGCTAATTCATTTAGTAGTTGGGGGCCAACAGATGATGGAAGAATTAAACCAGATATTGTTGCTGATGGAGTTTCTGTATATTCAACCCTTGCTACCAATGATTCAAGTTATGGCTATTTAAACGGCACATCCATGGCTGCGCCAGGTGCATCAGGTTCATTATTATTATTGCAAGAATTAAGTTATAAACTAATCAATAAACCTATAAGAGCTGCAACAGTCAAAGCATTAGCTATTCATACTGCTAATGAAGCTGGATTAAACCCGGGTCCAGATTATAAATTTGGATGGGGCTTATTAAACACTAGCGAAGCTGCCATTACTTTAAACAATGCTTTATCCACTAATAATGCAAATACTTCAACAGATTTAGTATATGAAGATATTTTGCAAAATCAAAGCACTAAAACCTATACCGTAATTGCATCAGGTAAAAAAGCATTAAAAGCAACTTTGGTTTGGACAGATGTAAAAGGAACTGCGAATAATACATTAAATAATAATACTCCAAAATTAGTTAATGATTTAGACCTTAAAATTTCCAATGGAACTAATGTAGTGGATACATGGAATTTAAATCCAAGTAATCCAAGTGCAGCCGCAACAAGAGGTAATAATAAAATAGATAATGTAGAGAAAGTTGAGATAGATTCTGTTTTAGTGGGTAATACTTATACCATTACAGTTTCACATAAAAATACTTTGGAAAGAGGCAGTCAAGCTTACTCATTAATAATTAGCGGAGTTGGAGGAACTGCTTATTGTGCTTCTACAGCGAGTTCAAGCGCTGGAACTAAATTAGACAGCGTCACTTTAAATAATATTGTATTCGCTAACACCAGTACCAATCAATACATTGATAACACCAAACAAATTATTAATGGAGAGCCTTCTGGTGTATTAAATTTCTCTATTAAATCTGCGAGTGCGGATGCTACCAATAATACTAGATTTATTAAAATATTTATTGACTTTAATAATAATGGAAGTTTTGAATCTACCGAAGAAGTAGCTGCAAGTACCGCTTTAACCAATGGCATTTATAGTGGTTCCATTAATTTACCATCAAATTTATCTGTTGGGGCAATTACTAGATTAAGAATTGTAGCCATGGAAACTAGCGCTGCAAGCAATGTTAACGCTTGTGGCACTTATACTATTGGAGAAACACAAGATTATACCATCAAGTTTAATAGCCCATCTAATGATCTACAATTAAGTGATATTGTAAGCCCCGTTGCAAAAGCTTGTAAAAAAGGTATTCAATACATCACCGTAAATATTGTGAATAATGGTGGAGGCAAACAAACTAATTTCCCTATTAATGTGGTGGTTAAAAAGGGTACTACAACTCTTAAAACCATAACTGAATCTTTCAATGGTAGTTTAGCAGGATTAGAAAACATGAACTATACTTTTCAAACGCCGATTAGTTTAGAAGATAATACTAGTTATTCCATCACGGCTACTGTTTCTTTAAATACAGACCAAAATAAAGACAACAATAGTTTAAGTACTAGCTTTGTTACAGCTACTGCAACTGCCGCTCCTATTGCAACTGCAACCAATTGCAATAACAACCTTCAATTACAAGTTAATAGTCCAATTAGTAGTAATAAATATTTTTGGTACGATAGCAGTTCAACAGTAAATCCAATTGCTACAGGATCTATGCTAAGTATCAATAGCAGTGCGACTAAATTAAATGTAAACAGCGGATATACAGGCTTTACTGGACCAATGAATAATATAAGTTTAGGAAGTTCAGGTGGTTATAATAGTTTTAGTGGAAACTATGTAAAAATTAATGCCACAAGTGCGATGACCATCGAAACCACAAAATTATATACTGGTTATGCGGGTAAGATTGATTTTATTTTAGGCACGTTTGTGTCTGATAATAGCGACGGTTCTTATTCTTATTATCCAATTCAAACAGTGAGTTTAAATGTAGGTGCTTCCAGCCCAACTCCTACGGCAGCCACAGGTTCAAGTGCAACCCCTTTTGTAGAAGGTGATAGCGGAAGAGTATATTATTTAAATTTGAAAATTCCTCAAGCTGGTGATTATATCATTATTGCAAAATGTACAGATGCAACGCTTTTCAGAAATAATGGCTTAGGTAATACTACCTACCCAATTGGACCTAGTAAATTATTTAGCTTCACCGGAAACAGTGTCCCTTCCTCTAGTGGCAATTATCAGAATTTCTATTACTTCTTTTACAATACACAAATTAGTACGAATGATTGTCCAAGTCCCATAACGACAGTTCCAGTATCCTTGGTAACCAAGCCAATCATCTCTCAAACCAATGATAGTACTTTAAGTGCAAGTGTTGCTAATAATTACCAATGGTTAATCAATGATTCTACCATTAGTGGCGCCACTAATCAAACCTTGATTGCCAAAAGAAATGCCTTGTATAAAGTAATGACGATGACAGGTGGTTGTACCATGAGCTCGGATCCTAAATTGGTATTAGTGACAGATATTATGGAAGCCTCCGCGAAAGAAATTGCTCTTAAAATTACCTCCAGCGATTATATAGAAAATATGATTAAAGGAAATAGTTTCTATATTCAATTTAGCAATATTCAAACCAATAATATTAAACTAGACATTGTAAACTCCATGGGAGAGCGTATTTTTGAAAAAGACAAATTGGTCAATCAGATGGGACCTCAGTCTATTTCCATCAATAGTTTGAATGCGGGAATTTATTTTGTAAGAATATTTGCCAATAATAAAGTGTATATTCAAAGAGTATTTATCACCCAATAAGAAAGTAACATGACTTTTGAATGGAAAGAAGCAATTGTTGTAAACATCATAGATGAAACACCTACCACTAAAAGATTTTTCTTTGAAGTGAAAGATGGTGGCATTTTTGATTTTACACCAGGACAATTTGTTACGCTAGATTTACCCATTCATGAAAAACGTAATAAGCGTTGGCGAAGCTACTCCATTGCTTCTTACCCTAATGGTACCAATCAATTTGAATTAGTGATTGTTTTATTAGAAGGCGGATTAGGCACCACTTATTTATTTAATGAAGTGAAAGTGGGTGATACCCTAACCTATAGAGGGCCTCAGGGTGTTTTTGTACTTCCAAAAACTTTGGACAAAGACCTTTATTTAATTTGTACTGGAACAGGTGTAGCACCATTTAGATCTATGGTGCATTATGTACATCATAACAACA
>CAWULX010000051.1:0-8458 GCA_963923775.1 uncultured bacterium | reverse complement strand
GAAAATATAACGAAGAAGGAAAGTTTTTACCTTGGGCTTTAAGAATTGCACATAATTTTTGTGTTGACCATTTTAGAAAAGTGAAAAGAACACCAACCATCAAAACAAGTGACGACCAAGATATTTTTGAAGTAATCAATCATTCAGATCATTCTGCAGATTACAAAATGACGCGTAAACAAACGCATCAAAATATTCAACAACTAGTTGACTTATTACCAGAAGAACAAAGAGAAATTATTGTTTTAAGACATTATGCCAACCTAAGCTTTAAAGAAATTGCAACAATGACCAATTGTTCTATCAATACTGCATTAGGAAGAATGCGTTATGGTTTAATCAATCTAAGAAAGATGATGAACGAGCGCGGCATGACTATGTAATTATTTACTTACCTGCTTTCACACTACATTGTAACCAAGCCAAGTATTGCTGTACATTAGGGGTATATCCTACTGGATTAGATAATAATTCTTGCTGTGGACTTAAAACAACATATAAGGGTTGTGTTACCTGCTTGAAATTTTCTGATTGGAAAGTAGCCCATAAATCGCCCTGTGTTTTTATTTCCTTGGACTGACCAAAACTATTGGTATAAGTAAATCTTTTTTCGATGGGAAGATTCGCTCTATCATCCACGTATAAAGAAACTAAAATAAAATTTTCTTCTATATATGCTTTCACTGCTGGATCTACCCAAACATTCTCTTCCATTTTTCTACAATTCACACAAGCCCATCCAGTAAAATCAATCAATAGCGGTTTATTAGCAGCTTTGGCCATTCCCAATGCCTTACTATAATCATTAACTACTTGTGCATGTAATCCAGTCTTAGTTTTGTTACTTGATGCATACAAACTATAAGAAGTAGGTGGGGGAAAACCACTTAATAAGTGCAAAGAGCCAGACCTTCTAGCTGGAATACCTTGAGCTACATATATTGCAAAAGCAAAACTTATTAATGCCAACAGTTTTCTGCTAGTTGCAATTTTAGCTCCTTTTACATCATGAGGCAATCTAATCCAACCTAATAAATAAGCAGTTAAGCCCAGGCTAATCACAGTCCATAAACCTAAAAATACTTCTCTTTTTAAAATGCCCCAATGTTGCACTAAATCGGCATTGGATAAAAATTTAAAGGCCAATGCTAATTCCACAAAAGCCAATATTTTTTTTACGGTATCCAACCATCCACCCGATTTGGGAATGCTTTGTAACCATCCTGGAAAAATAGCAAACAAGGTAAATGGCAATGCCAATGCTAAACCAAATCCAGCCATGCCCTGTGTAAGCGCCCATGCACCACCTTGTAAAGAGCCTACTAATAAAGTTCCTAAGATAGGGCCTGTACAGGAAAAAGAAACTATGGCTAAAGTGATGGCCATAAAAAATATACCACCCAAACTTCCTAGTCCACTCTTAGCATCTGCTTTATTGGCAATACCACTTGGCAAGGTAATTTCAAAATAACCAAAAAAGGAAATAGAAAAAAAGACAAATACAAGAAAGAAAATAATATTTAAAGTGGCATTGGTAGAAATACTATTAAATATTTCGGGTTGAACATTTCCAATAATATGAAAAGGTACACTTGCTAATATATAAATGGAGAATATACTTAAGCCATATAATACACCATTCTTGATGCCCTCTTTTTTTGTTTTAGAACGTTTGGTGAAAAAAGAAACAGTTACAGGTATCATCGGAAATACACATGGGGTAATCAAGGCAATTAGTCCGCCTAAAAAACCTAAGAAGAAAACAGACCAAGCTGTTGCATCTGTGCCAGCTTGTGTTTCGCCACAAGCTCCTTCTTTAGCTGTGGTTGCTGAAGCTGGCAAGACCATTTGAAATTTAGCCACTTTAGTTCCATTGGCTAATGCTGCACTATAAGGCATTTCCAATGCCAGAAACTGATCGCCCTTTCCCACATTTAATAACAACAAACCTTTTAAGCTATCAGGTTGAAAACCATGAATAACAATATCTTGATAAAAAGAAAGTTCGTTATTAAATACTTTCGCCTTACCAAATAAAATGTCATTTTGTTCAAAAGATTTAGTTTGAAATTGTACCTGCCCCAAAAATTGAGCAGATTCAATAGATGCATTAAAAGCAGGTGCGGTTATACCTTCTTTATTATTATCATAAACATGCCAGCCTTCTTTTAGCAATAATGTTGATTGGATAGTATAAGTAGAATCGTTTTTCTCAATAGCTTTTACAGAAATGTTTACAATACTATCCGATTGTGCCAAAACGCACATAGTAGTGCTTTGTAATATAAGCGCAAAAGCAAGAGTAAGATATTTTTTCAAAGTATAGGTTTAATTAAAATGATTATTGAAGATTTACTTCAAAATCTAATTTAGCAGGTGGCAAGCACTTCTCATCATTACATGCAGTGTATTCGATAGTTCCAGCTAATTTAGTTTTACTAGCCACTTTTAAACTAACCAATTGTTTAAATTTAACCGTACCACCAAAACTGGCAATCATTGCATTAAAATTTTTATCGAATTTTTTCTCTAACTTACCTTCTTCCTTTGTTTTACCCACCAATGTTATCAACGGATTTTTCTTGAATTGAAATGAAGTTGGAATAGGTCCGCCTTTTACAAACTGTGAGTAAATATGCCAAGGTGCATCCACTGTAACTGTAGCAATAATTTCATATTGTTTATCTGCTTTCTTTATTGCTTCGAAACTCCATTTGGTAGGATTAAACCTTTGTGCTTGAGCACTAATCATTAACACCAAACTGCAGATGATCAATAAAAACTTTTTCATACTTTCAATTTTAATAAGACTTATTAAGCTTTACTCAAACCTAAAATTTTAAACACTTCCTTGCCATCCATATTATTTAAAGCAGCGGAAGTAGCTCTTTCTGGGTGAGGCATCATGCCAAACACATTTCTTTGATCATTACAGATTCCAGCAATATCATTGGTTGATCCATTTGGATTTGCTGTACCGCCAATATTTCCTTCTTGATCACAGTATCTAAAAATAACTTGATTGTTTTTCTCTAAATGTTCTAAGGTTGCCTTATCAGCAAAATATCTTCCTTCACCATGCGCAATTGGAATTTCTAAAGCATCACTTGTAGGCGTTTTTATAAAAACATTCTTACAAACAAATTGTTGATTCTCGTTTTGTAATAAAGCACCTGGCAATAATCCAGATTCACATAAAATTTGAAACCCATTACAAACGCCTAATACCTTTCCGCCTCTATTGGCAAATTCAATCACTGATTGCATCATTGGACTAAATTTTGCAATAGCTCCACAACGTAAATAGTCGCCATAGGAAAAACCACCTGGCAATACCACACAATCTTCAGTAGTAAAATGAGATAAATCACTGTCTTTATGCCAAAGCATCTCCACTGGATAACCTAAATCTTGGGACAAGGCATCTTGCATATCTCTATCACAATTAGAACCTGGGAAAACAACTACTCCGAATTTCATAGAATTGAATTAACTAATTATCTTATTATTTGGAAGACCAAAGGTACCAAATAATGCCCTTTTTTAGGGCTAAAAATTCTTCACCTAGGCCCAGTGGTTATACACAATAATGCCCACGGAAGCCCAAAAAAGGATATTGGGAACCATTAACCTTTTTGGAGTCGAATAAGCAAAGCTAATAAAACATGCTAGTGGCGATATAACAATAGCAGAAGCATACAAAGCCTGCACTGAAAAAATGATGGGTTGAAAAAAGGTCAAAATAAGCACTAACAATAATACACCCCAATATTTACGCACTTGAATGATGAATCTGGTTTGTTGTTGTTGCCAATAAAATATGCCCACTATCAACTGTATACCAATAATCATTAATCCACTAATAATATTCCACTCAGGCTGCACCAATGGATTCTTCCAATCCAATTTGGGAAAATATTGCGTAAAATGTGGAGCCCCTGACGTTAAAAAAACAAATGCAAACAATAAATAAAAAGGCAATACAATTCCCATTAATAAAACCAACCATTCGGTTAATTTAAAAGGTCTAATTATGGTGAGCGCAAATAAAACCACAGGAATCAAAATAGCAATAGGCTCATATAATAAAATGGAGACCCCTACAATTAATCCAATATTAAATTCAATGGTTTGTGGCTTATTTTGATCGTATAATTTTAACAATTTCAGTAAAATCCAAATTACCAGAGAGTTGGCCACTAAGCCTGAACTAATTACATCCCAATAAGGAAATGTAGCGGTTAATAAAATATAAACAAAAGCAGGAAGATAACTTACTTGTTGAAACATCTTTAACTGACTCAACAATACATTTAATCTTAGCGCCTGTGAAACAATCAATAACTGGAACAATCCTATTAAAACAATACCTGGCAATGGTTTGATATAATGCAATAACAAGTAGGCTAAAAATCCATCCGATTCATTGGCAATCACCAATGGAGGAGCCATCCAATTATGAAAATGCAGTGCAAAGCTTAATACTATGATGAATAGTATATTAATATCAGATCTATCTCTAAATAAAAATACCACTGTTTACTTTAATTGAATTTTAGCGAACCCAATTTTATTATTGTATTGGTATGGAATAATACATTCGTTTTCTCCTACTTGTTTTAAAGCCTTTGGCATCCAATCAAAACGCTTTTCTTGTAAGTTAATGGATTCGCCTTTACTTAAAGCGCCACTGGCACTTAGCGTATTAATAACAAATTGTCTTTGTCCTTTTTGTTTTTGATAATAAATAATGTTCACTCCATTATTATTTTCAAAACTGCCATAGCCAATAAATTGATCCACATTCATATCTGATTGAGACTTGTCAACGGTTTTAACCCATTGCAAATCTCCTTTTTGATTAAATGATAATAAAGCAATTTGGTTAGCTGTATAAGTTACTGTTGGATATCCAAAGCTTGCATAGGGATTCCAGAATCCACCCCATCCAAAGCCATATCCCCAGCCCCAGCCACCAAATCCTCCCCAGCCAAATCTTGCCCAAGGATAAAAGCCAAACGGTCTATTCCAATAATTGAATAAATATGGATTATAAAAGGCACCGCCCCAGAAATAATCCCATCTTGAAAAAGCAGATCTATTAGAATAAGTTTCTGCAGACTCGGCCATGACTACAAAATCACCATTAGACTGCGTATTTACTTTATCAATATAATAAGTATCTAATGCTGTTTTTAAATTTCTCTTATTGGTAAGCAAGGCTCTATTCGCATCTGTAAATCTGTTAGCAGAAGATAAAACTTCTGTTTTAGTATTTGCATCCCATATGTAGGTAAATAAGCCTTCAATATTGCCTTTCTTAGAAATTGCATAAAAAGAATTCAATATTACTCTATTTTGATTGTTGTCAATCTTTAAACGGATATCATCCAATAAAAACTGAGCATTCACAACTGGAGATTCTACTACCTCTCGGCCACCCTCACTTAAATAAATTAAACTCACAGCGGGTGCTGCATTATTTTGCGTAGTATTTCTCAAACAATACAAATTGCCTTTATTATCTAACGCAAAATCAGATAATGATGATTTTTTATTTACAGCATTAATACCGATAGTAGCCTCTGCAATTTCTTCAAAATTGGTATTGTATGAACTGGTCTTAATTTTAATAGAAGCTGGATTACTAGTGTTGACACTAAATAATAAGATCTTTTGATGATCATCACTTTCTATTAAATTAAAAATCTTTGCTCTTGATCCAGGTCTGATATTTTGTGCGGTATCTAAAATAATGGGTTCGCTTTGTAACTGTCCATCTGTATTCAATGTGGCTAGTGCAGCGTACACAGTTTTATTATTTTGAAATTGATAAAAAGCAAATAATTTATCTGTTCTTTTTACAAATTCAATTTGATTAACTTGCCCTGGTAAAAAAGTTAAATCGTTTTGTTTTACCAATTGCATTTGATCATTGTATTGCGCAATGGTTGAAATACTTCCGTTCTTTTTATAAATCCAATAGTTTTTTCCCAATTTACCCAACACTTCATACTGCATACCTTCTTTATCTGTTTTTTCAATACCAGATACTACATAAGATTGTGCCCAACTAATTTGAAAAAGGGTTAACAAACCGATACCTAATGAAAAAAATTTCTTTTGCATACAATTCAATTTAATAACCAAAATTAACAATTAAAACGGCTGATTTAGCCAAGAGCTACGAATATTAACGTAGTTTTAAAAAATGGCCAATTCTTTTAATATTACGGCATTAGGGGATACTTCAAAATAGTATTCCACCCCCTCTTTTACCGCATAATTGGGTAATTCGTGGCTAATGGGAAAATCAAAAGCAATCGGAATAGTTTTATCAGTCACATAAGACTGTACCATGGATACAATATCCTGCCCTATATCGGTCCACTCGTCTTTTAAAGAAGTAAATCCGCCTATAATCAAGCCTTTAATACCACTTAACAATCCAGCATTTTTTAACTGAATCAACATTCTGTCCAAATTATAATGATGCTCTGTAGTGTCTTCTAAAAACAAAATTTTACCCTTGGTATCCAAACTATATTTTGAACCCACTAAATGCGCAATCAAACAAAGATTTCCCCCTACTAGTGGCGCAGTCGCTATTCCATTTTGATTAGAAACATGCGGCTTCACTTCAAAACAGGTAGCCCTTCCTTCTAAAACATCTTTGATAGATTGGATATAAGGTTCACCTTCCACCCCTTTATTAAACGCAGCAGCCATTGGTCCATGAATACTTGCAATACCTAATTGATGAATTGCTGCATGCAAAACCGTAATATCACTAAAACCAATTACCCATTTGGGTTGAGCAATAAAATTTGTGAAATTAATTTGATCAATAATTTTACTTAAGCCATATCCACCTCTAGCGCACATAATGGCTTTAACTTCGGGATTATCTAGCATACTTTGCAAATCTGCTGCTCTTTCTTTATCTGTTCCAGAAAAAGTATAATAAGAAGCGCCAACAGTTTTGCCCAGTAAAACTTTATACCCCCAAGCTTCAAGGGTTTGCACACATGTTTGTACTCTTTCAATGGGGATAGCCCCAGCTGGGCAAACCATACCTACTAGGTCTCCTGGCTTCAAATGAGAAGGTTGAATCATACCGCAATATTAACTACTTTTGCAACAATGAAGACACCAAAAAGATATTTGATTACTGCAGCCCTACCTTATGCGAATGGATTAAAGCATATTGGGCATCTTGCGGGTGCTTATTTACCAGCGGATATTTATGTTCGCTACCTTAAAGCTCAGCAAAGAGATGTGGTATTTGTTTGTGGAAGTGACGAACACGGAACAGCCATTCCTATTCAAGCAACCAAAGAAGGAACCACTGCTCAAGCCATTATTGATAAATACCATCCAATTATTGAGCAAAATTTTAAAGACCTTGGAATTGCTTTTGATATTTATCACAGAACCAGCGATCCATTACATCACGAAACCGCTGCTGCATTTTTTTCAAATTTGGAAGCCAAAGGCGATTTAGAAACCAAGACCACAGAACAATACTTTGATGAATCAGCTAATACTTTTTTAGCAGACAGATATATCAAAGGAACTTGCCCAAGTTGTAGCAATAACGAAGCTTATGGTGATCAGTGTGAAAAGTGTGGCAAAACTTTAAGCCCGGAAGAATTAATAAATCCAGTAAGTACTTTAAGTGGTAAAGCACCTATTAAAAAATCTACAACGCATTGGTATTTACCTTTAAATAGACATGAGGATTTTTTAAGAAACTGGATTATTAAAGAACATAGTGATGATTGGAGACCTGCGGTTGTTGGGCAATGTAAAAGCTGGATTGATGGCGGATTACAACCTAGAGCAGTCACCAGAGATTTGGATTGGGGCATTAAAGTTCCTATACAAGGTGCTGAAGGAAAAGTATTGTATGTATGGTTTGATGCGCCCATTGGATATATCAGTGCTACTAAACAATGGGCTATTAATAATAACAAAGACTGGAGCCCTTATTGGAATGACAAAGAAACCAAGTTGGTGCACTTTATTGGAAAAGACAATATTGTATTTCACTGTATTATTTTCCCAGTAATGTTGCATTTGAATGGACATATACTTCCTGAGAATGTTCCTGCTAATGAGTTCATGAATTTAGAAGGAGACAAGATGAGCACTTCTAAAGGATGGAGCATCGAGATGGAAGATTATATTAACAAATGGATTAAGAAAGAAAATGGTGGTGAAGCATTAGCCGACTGTCTTCGTTTTTATTTAACTTCTATTGCTCCTGAATCAAAAGATAGTGAATTTACTTGGAAAGGTTTTCAAGATGCAGTGAATGGAGAATTAGTGAGCATCTTCGCCAACTTCATCAATAGAACCTGGGTATTAATGCACAAATTGTGTAATGGTAAAGTACCACCTATACATCAAGCTATTTTGGATAGCGAAGACTTGGCTATCATGCAAGCGGTGAAAG
>CAWULX010000050.1:0-8948 GCA_963923775.1 uncultured bacterium | reverse complement strand
TTGCACCACAGGGTGAATTAATCGAAGGTAGTTCTAGTGTTGTTCAATTAGACGCGTGGAATTACGAAGACGCTGCATATAAAATGGACAATGGTATCTATATTAATATGCCAAGCTTAATGGCGAGAAGAGGTCGTGGTGGTATAATGGCAAGAGTGCCTGGAGCAGATCCTGCAAAACAAGCACAAGACAAAATTGAAACTATTAAAAAATTCTTCACCGAAGCAAAAGCCTATTATCAAGAAAAAACACATACAGCGAATAATTTAAAATTTGAAGCAGTACGTGGATTATTTGATGGTACACAAAAATTATTTGTACGCGCTCAAGAAGTAAAACAAATTTTATTAGCAGTAGATTTGGCTAAAAGTTTTGGTTTCAAATTAGTAGTGGTAGGTGCTTCAGAATCTTTTCAAATTGCTTCTTTCTTAGCAGAGAATAATGTACAAGTTATTTTAGATAACGAACATAGTTTACCTGCAACAGAAGATGATGATGTAGATCAACCCTACAAAACACCAGCAGCTTTACAAAAAGCGGGAGTGGTTTTTGCTTTAAATGATATTCATGATCAAAGCCGTTTTAGAAACCTAGCATTTAACGCTGGAACAGCTGCTACTTATGGATTAGATAAAGAGCAAGCATTATCTGCAATTACCTTAAATACAGCAAAAGTATTAGGTATCGATGCAAGTACTGGTTCTTTGGAAGTAGGTAAAGACGCTAATATCTTAATTGCCAATGGAGACGCATTAGACATGAGAGGTAATGTATTTACCAAAGCATTTATTCAAGGACGCGATGTTTCTTTGGACAACAAACAAAGACAATTATACGAGCGTTATAAATACAAATACGGTATCCAATAATTGGTTATTAAATAGTCAATATAAAGCACCTCATCAAAATCGATGGGGTGCTTTTTTTTGTTACCTTAGCAACATGTCTAAGAAACTATATCTACTCGACGCGCTTGCGCTTATCTATAGGGCTTATTATGCATTAATTCGTAATCCAAGAATTACCAGCACAGGTATTAATACCAACGCACAATTTGGATTTACCAATACCCTCTTGGAAATTATTAAAAAAGAAAATCCATCACATATTGCCGTTTGTTTTGACACGCATGCCCCTACTGAAAGACATACAGATTTTACCGATTATAAAGCCAATAGAGAAGAAGCCCCAGAAGATTTATTAAGTTCCCTTCCACATATTAAAGCAATTATTGAAGGTTTCAATATTCCAGTTGTAGAGTGTGATGGATACGAAGCCGATGACGTGATTGGAACCCTGGCTTGGCAGGCAGCAGACATGGGTTATGAAGTGTATATGGTAACACCAGACAAGGATTATGGTCAATTATTGGTGAAACCCAATGTATATATGTGGAAGCCGCCTGCTTTTGGCAATGAGAGAGAGATTTTAGACGCTGAGAAAATCAAAGCCAAATGGGATATTGCCAGAGTAGATCAGGTGATTGATATGTTGGGATTGATGGGCGACGCTGCCGATAATATTCCAGGTATTCCTGGTGTGGGAGAAAAAACCGCTGCTAAATTATTAAAAGAGTACGATACCCTAGAAGGTGTTCTAGCGAATGCAGATAAGATTAAAGGAGCCATGGGCGAGAAAGTAAGAGCAGGAAAAGAGTCTGCTATTTTGAGTAAGAAATTGGCGACTATTATTACTAATGTACCTGTTCAGTTTCATGAAGAAGATTATAAACTTTCAGAAAAAAACATTCCAGCACTTACAGAGATATTTAATTTACTAGAATTTAAAACCCTGGGTAAAAGAATTTTAGGAAGTGAATTTGAAATTGTGACAGAAGCGGCCAAAGACAAGCAAGTGGATTTATTTGGTAACGAAGTAAAACCAGCCAAAGAAAAAATAATCAAAACAAAAACTATTGTTTTGGATGCTGAAAAAGGAACACAAGAAGTTTTAGAACCCAATGATGAACTGGATGAAGAGGACGCGGTAGCGTCCGATGGAGAAGCTGGGGCTTTAATAGTGAATAAAAATATTGCAAATACACCACACCAATACGAAGCTGTTGTGGGTGATGCAGCAATACAAGATTTAGTTAAAACACTATTACAACAAAAAGAAATATGTATTGATACCGAAACTACGGGTATTGATGCTAACAATGTGGAGTTGGTAGGTCTTAGTTTTTCTTTTAAAGAACACACTGGATATTATGTACCAGTAGCGAATGATGGAGAAGGTAAAGATGGTGCAAAACATATTTTGTCTTTATTCAAAAAATTATTTGATCAAGAAGATATTACATGGATTGGACAAAACCTTAAATATGATTTCTTGGTATTAAAATGGTACGGTGTTCAATTAAAAGGAAAAACATTTGATACCATGTTGGCGCATTATGTGATTGAGCCAGAAGGCAGGCGCAGCATGGATTTGCTAAGTGGACAGTATTTGGGTTATGAGCCAGTATCTATTGAAAGTATTATTGGTAAGAAAGGAAAAAACCAAGGCAGTATGCGTGATGCTGAATTAGAACAAATCAAAGAATACGCAGCAGAAGATGCGGACATTACTTTACAATTAAAACAATGTTTAGCTCCTCTGATTTTGAAAAAAGAAGTGAGCAAGGTTTTTAATGAAGTAGAAAATCCTTTGATGCCAGTTTTAGTGGATATGGAATTTGAGGGAGTAAAAGTAGATACCGATTTTTTAAATGAATATAGTAAGGTATTAGAAGTAGAAGCAAAAGAAAGCGAAGAGAAAGTATATGCAGCAGCTGGAGTGCGTTTTAATTTGGCGTCTCCAAAACAATTGGGAGAAGTTTTGTTTGAAGTAATGAAGCTGGATGATAAGGCGAAGAAAACAAAAACAGGTCAGTACGCAACCGGCGAAGATGTATTGCAAAAAATGGCGGCGAAACATAAAATAGTGGATGACATTTTAAATTTTAGAGAGCTTACTAAATTAAAATCAACTTATGTAGATGCCATTCCTGAATTGATTAATCCAAGAACGGGTAGAATACATACCAGCTATGCTCAAGCTGTTGCTGTAACGGGTAGATTAAGTAGTACGAACCCTAACTTGCAAAACATTCCAGTAAGAACGGATAGAGGTAAAGAAATTAGAAAAGCATTTATTCCAAGAGACCCTTCTAGAATTTTAGTGAGTGCCGATTATTCTCAAATTGAATTAAGAGTAGTGGCTGCAATAAGTGGTGACCCTAATATGTGTGAAGCATTTAAATTGGGCAAAGATATTCATACGGCCACTGCAGCTAAAGTATATGGCGTAGACGAAGCAGATGTGACCAAAGAAATGCGTTACAAAGCCAAGAGTGTGAACTTTGGAATTATATATGGACAAGGCGCTTTTGGTTTGGCCGAGAATCTGGGTATTTCTAGAACAGAAGCCAAAGAGATTATTGATAACTATAAAAAAGAGTTCCCCAATATTCAGAAATACATGGACCAACAAATTAATCAAGCTAAAGAGTTGGGTTATGTAGAAACATTGATGGGAAGAAAGCGATGGTTAAGAGATATCAATAGTTCCAATTTTACGGTTCGTGGATTTGCTGAGCGAAACGCCATCAACTCTCCTATTCAAGGTTCCGCAGCAGACATGATTAAACTAGCAATGATTAAAATTCATCATGCCATGAAATCAACAACGTGGGAATCTAAAATGATTTTACAAGTACACGATGAATTGATTTTTGATGCCACCGAACAAGAATTACCAGCTTTAAAAGAATTAATACTTTCTTGTATGACTAGCGCTATGGAACTTCCCAACGGGGTCCCCGTAGAAGCAGAATTAGGCGTTGGCAAGAACTGGCTCGAAGCGCATTAATAAAAAAGCACCTATAAAATTTAGGTGCTTTTTTATTTTTACTCTTATGATTTTTTCAGCACCCCCCATAAACGAGGGTGCTGATTTATTTTAATACTATCTATTCATAGATGCTAAGAATTCTTCGTTATCCTTAGTACCTCGCATTCTTTTTAATAATTCATTCATCGCTTCATCTGTATTCATATCATTGATGAATAATCTTAAGATATTCATTCTTTGCAATACATCTGCTGATAATAATAAATCATCTCTTCTTGTACTTGATCCCACTAAATCAATCGCTGGGAAAATTCTCTTGTTCGCTAAACGACGATCTAATAATAATTCCATATTACCTGTACCCTTGAATTCTTCAAAGATTACTTCGTCCATTTTAGAACCTGTTTCAATTAAGGCTGTCGCTAAAATAGTTAATGATCCACCGTTTTCAATTTTACGAGCTGCTCCAAAAAATTGTTTTGGTTTTTGCATCGCATTCGCCTCCACACCACCAGACAAAACCTTTCCAGAGCTTGGTGCTACTGTGTTGTGTGCACGTGCTAAACGAGTGATAGAATCTAATAAAATAACCACATCATGTCCGCACTCTACTAAACGCTTTGCTTTTTGCAATGCCATGGTAGAAACTTTCACGTGTTTTTCGGCAGGCTCATCAAAAGTGGATGCAATTACTTCTGCTCTCACAGAACGCTCCACATCTGTAACTTCCTCTGGACGCTCATCTACTAATACCACCATTAAATAACATTCAGGATGGTTAGCAGCAATGGCATTCGCCACTTCTTTTAATAACATGGTCTTACCCACTTTTGGTTGCGCAACAATTAATCCACGTTGTCCTTTACCAATAGGTGTAAATAAATCCATGATACGTGTACTATAAGAAGTAGAAGAAGTATATAAATTTAATTTTTCAAAAGGGAATAAAGGTGTTAAATAATCAAACGGAATACGATCACGTATTTCGTCTGGTTTTTTCCCGTTAACAAAATCTACTTTAGTTAAGGCAAAATATTTTTCGCCTTCTTTTGGAGGTCTTACAGATCCATTTACTGTATCACCTGTTTTTAATCCAAATAATTTTATTTGAGAAGGAGATACATATACATCATCCGGAGAGGATAAATAATTATAATCAGAAGATCTTAAGAAGCCATATCCATCAGGCATCATTTCTAAAACACCTTCAGAAGCGATAGCTCCATCAAACTCCACATTGAATACTGGTTCTTTTTTAGGAGGATAACGATGTTGTCCATGTCCCTGACCTGGAGGAGTTTGAGCAGCTTGCACAGGAGCCGGTGCTTCACTAGCAGCACTCTCATCACCAAATAATTGCGCAGCTATCTGAGAAGCTTTTTCGTCTATGCTTTCGCTAGGTGAAGCGGCTTCAGCTTCTTTTTTGGCAATGGGTTTACGCTTTTTTTCTGCAACTGGTTCAGCTTTAACAGCTTTAGTAGCAGGAGCAGCAACAGGTTTGCGGCTTCTTTTTGGTTTCTCGTCTTTTTCTTGCACAGTAAAATCTAGGGGTTAAATAGCTCTTTTTTTGAAAATGGTCGTCTGAAATGACTTTTTGAGATGGAACGCTGGAGTTAAATACCCGATTTCGTCCCTTTCTACTGCAATGATAAGCCCTTTTTCAATAAAAAAACAATTTTTTATGGGTTATCTTTGCCTTCCAAATAGTTATTATGTTCAACCAAAGAGTAAAAATCAAGCAATTATTAAGTGGTACCGATGCTTCTAGTGCAGTGGGGTCCGAAGTGGTGGTAATGGGATGGGTGCGTACTTTTAGAAACAACCAGTTTATCGCTTTAAATGATGGTAGTACTAATAATAACCTTCAAGTAGTGGCTAGTTTGGGTGAATTTGATGATACTTTATTAAAGCGTATCACCACCGGTGCTTCTTTGAAAGTAAAAGGTGTGGTGGTAGAAAGTTTAGGTAAGGGACAAACCGTTGAAGTAAAAGCAACAGCGATAGAAATTTTAGGGGATAGTGATGCAGAAAAATATCCTTTGCAACCTAAAAAACATTCTCTAGAATTTTTAAGAGAAAAAGCACATTTAAGATTTAGAACCAACACATTTGGTTCGGTATTTCGTATTCGTCATTCATTGGCATTTGCGGTGCATCAATTTTTTAATGATAGAGGATTTTTATATTTACACACGCCTATTATTACATCAAGTGATGCAGAAGGTGCAGGTGAAATGTTTCGTGTAACAACCCTTCCATTAGAAGGTGCACCAAAAAACGAGGCAGGTGAAATTGATTTTACAGAAGACTTTTTTGGCAAGAGTACTAACTTAACAGTGAGTGGTCAATTGGAAGGAGAGCTAGGCGCCATGGCGTTTTCAGACATCTACACATTTGGTCCAACCTTCCGTGCAGAAAATTCTAACACAACAAGACACTTAGCAGAATTTTGGATGATTGAACCAGAAGTGGCTTTTAATGATTTAGAAGATAACATGAATTTAGCAGAAGATTTCATCAAGCATTTGATTGCTTATGTGATGGAAAAAAATGCGGATGATTTAGCTTTCTTAGATGCGAGATTAGCAGAAGAAGAAAAACAATTGCCTACTGAAAAAAGAAGTGGCATGGGCTTGATAGATAAATTAAAATTTGTTCTTGAAAATGGTTTTGAAAGAATTACTTATACCGAGGCTATTGATATTTTATTAAATAGCAATCATTACAAGAAAAAGAAATTCCAATACGATGTGAAGTGGGGAATTGATTTACAAAGTGAGCATGAGCGTTATTTAGTAGAACAACATTTCAAAAAACCAGTAATAGTTACAGGCTATCCTGCTGCCATCAAAGCCTTTTATATGCGCATGAATGATGGTTGTGAGCCAGGCAAAGAAACCGTTGCAGCAATGGATATACTAGCACCAGGCATTGGTGAGATTGTGGGTGGGTCTCAAAGAGAAGAGCGTTTAGATAAATTAGAAGCAAGAATGAAAGACATGCATATTCCTTTAGAAGAAATGTCTTACTATTTAGATACACGCCGCTTTGGTTCAGTACCTCATGCTGGATTTGGTTTAGGCTTTGAGCGTATGGTACAATTTGTAACTGGAATGACCAATATTAGAGATGTAATTCCTTTTGCAAGAACCCCAAAGAACTGCGAATATTAAAATAATTTATGGGAATACTATTTGTACTGATTGGCGCGTTTTGTTTTGCATTAAGTAATGCCTATTGGAAAAAAGTTACCCAAACAATTCCTTATCAAGTGGGAATGTTTTTTAGAGGCATTTTTGCTTCGGTAGTTTTTGCGATCTTATATTTTGGTTTTAGAGAAACTTCTTTTTTTATAGGATGGACAGTAAGACCTTTATTGATTGATCAGCATTTATTATTAACTATTGCACTGTGCATATTTAATATTTTTGGATTATTATTTTTCTTACGTGGCATTCAGAAAGCGCCTGTAAGTATTGTAGTTCCTGTATCCGCGCTAAAGGTATTTACTATTTTAACAGCAGTATTTGTTGTAGGTGAGATTTGGAAAATGCCATATTTGTATGCATTTGTTTTATCCACTAGTGGTTTATTGTATTTGTATTTAGAAGGAAGCGCGCACGCAAGTTCTGTCGAACAAAAAACAGGTGTGTTGTATGGATTGGCATCTAGTTTTTTCTGGGGAAGCTCTTATGCATTATATACTTATCCTATTCAATGGTGGGGTCCATTAGGATTTAGTTTTGTGATTGAAACCACTGCTATGTTATTTGGATTGGTATTAATTATTAGAGATGGTTTGTTTTCTTCATTGCATCAATACATTAAAGCAACACATATTCAAACTTATATTGTTCAAGGTATTTTATTGGTATCAGGTGGATTAGCTATTAATATTTCATATCAGTACTTACCTATTATGGTAATTAATATTTTAATTATCAGTAGTCAGTTATTGTCTGTTTTATTAGGCTTTATGTTTTTTAAAGAAAGGCTAAGCATGAAGCAATGGATTGGTTTGATACTCATTATTGCAAGTTTTTTTGTGGTTGCAACAGCAGCATAAATCACCGTTCTAAAACCGTTGTTTTTGACTGATTTTCAATAAATAAGCCTAATTTTTTGCTATTTAAGGCGGCCTGGCCTATATTTGCTGCCCGAACAAATAGCTCGGATTCTACGGAAGGTGCGGTAGCTCAGTCGGTAGAGCAAAGGACTGAAAATCCTTGTGTCGCCGGTTCGATCCCGGCCCACACCACAAAAAGAAACATTAAACCCTTGTAGGTCAATCACTTACAAGGATTTTTTGTATTTATGGTGCACAGTTTTTTAAGATTTCTCTCCTGGTTCTTGGTTTGACTTATCCATATTATAAGATAAGTGAGGAGAGGGAGAAAGTAAAGCTTAAATACAAAATAGTTTCATTTTTAAATTACAAAAGATATCCTGCAAGAAAGATTTAAATTCAATCTTTAATCTCAAAAATGACAAGTAAATCAGCTTCATACAAAGTGTTTATTGCTACAAGTTTGGATGGATATATTGCTGATATCAATGGAGGTATAGATTTTCTTGATATTTTTCCAGCTCCTGAAGGGGATGATATGGGGTACAATGATTTTATTGATGGAGTAGATGCTATTCTCATGGGCCGAAAAAGTTTTGAAACAGTTTTGGGTTTTGGGATAGCTTGGCCATATAGTAAGCATGTTTTTGTATGGTCAAATAATATGACTGAAATACCTGATTATTTGAATTCAAAAGCTACTCTTGTAAATGGCGATATCAAAAATGTTATTGACCATGTACATCAAGTGGGCTTTACTAATTTATACATTGATGGAGGTAAAACCATACAATCTTTTATTGAAGTAAATTTAATTAGTGAAATGACCATCACTACTGTGCCAGTGCTAATTGGAGAAGGAATTTCACTTTTTGGTAAATCCAATGGTTTGAAGAAGTTCAAATGTGTTGGTAATAAACTATACCCAAATGGGATGGTTCAAAATAAGTTTATTAGAATTTGAGTGTCAGTAAAATGTGTTGTTGTTCACAGTTTTTAAGATTTCTCTCCTGGTTCTTGGTTTGACTTATCCATATTATAAGATAAG
>CAWULX010000049.1:0-9303 GCA_963923775.1 uncultured bacterium | reverse complement strand
CTTTGATTTTATTACTGGGTACTATTTCTTTATTTCTTTTAAGTACCAGGTCAACTTTTGTTGGTTTGGCAATTATTATTACCACATTTTCAGTCACTACTTTATATTTTAGAGATAGAAAAGATATGAAAGAGTCTTTAGCAAGAATTAGCTTTTTTATTTTACCTGTTATTGCCGCATTTTTTGTTTCTAGCTTACTTATTGCAAATGCTACAGATACAGTAGAAGAATCTATATTAAATGGAGCAGTAGCATCAAGGATTCAATCCATCAAACTTGAAAATAATGCATCAAGTGGCCGTTTGCACTTATGGGAAGGGGCATTTGACTATGCCAAAAAACATCCTTTTATTGGAGCTGGTTATGGTAACTGGAAACTAGCTTCCATTCCATACGAGAAAGAGTTTACCAACGATTTATTTGTGCCTTATCATTCGCACAATGATTTTTTAGAAATGTTTGCCGATTTGGGAATGATTGGAGGATTGTGTTTTGCATTCATGTTTTTATTATTTCCCATTTTTGCTATCACAGTTTGGAAAAATAAAGAAGCTAAAGACTTTTATCTTCCTGCTACCATTAGCTTAATGGCAGTAAGCTGTTATGCAGTAGATGCTTTATTAAACTTTCCTGCAGAGAGAACAGCTATGCAAACCATGTTAGCTATATCAGCTGCATTGGTATGGCTTCCTTTAGGAAGTTTGAAAACAATTAAAAGAACTGCTATTAAAAATTGGGCCATACCATTATATGTTTTAGTGGCTTTGACTTTAATTATTCCTTCTATTTATATTGCTAAACTAACTTATGATTCTTTGAAAGTGCAGAAGTATGTCATGGGTGAGATTGATGCAGATCCAAAAATGGCATTGGATGAAGTAAAAGAGGGATTGCCATCGATTCCAAATTTATCAACTTCTACACTTCCTATACCTGCATTAATTGCTAGATATGAATTTAGAGATAAACATTATGATGAAGCACTTAGATTATTAAGAGAGAGTGACGGGGTAAATCCAAATTTACATTATAACGATTTTATAAGAACTGCTGTTTTTGCATCACTTCAGAAATATGATAGTGTTGCTTATTATGCTAAAAAAGCTTTTTATAATTGGCCAAGAGCAACAAGTTATTATAAGAATGTCATTTTTGCTGCAGCTAAACAAAAAGATACTATAGAAATTCAGAAAGCATTTAATGTATACAATAAATACAGGCCTAGCGGTGAAGCATGGAATCAGTACTTGCTTGGAATGTATGAAGTAAAAAATGGTACAGATCCACATTTAAATAGTTTATTGGATAGTGCTATAAGAACCTATCCTTCAGATTCAGCCTTGTTTAAAAATATCATCAATATCTTTTCAAGGTCTGGTACTTTAGCACTTAAAAACAATATAATTGTAGATTATGCATCACAAGGTGCCCAAGCTTTTGTGAAAGGCAACTATACCAAGGCAGCAGGACTCTATTTAAAAGCCATTGCATCAGATCCAACTAATTATACCCACTATGAAAATGCAGGTATTTGTTATTACACCGCAAAGGAATATAAAAATGCTATTGTGTATTTTCAGAAAGCAGCTAAACTACCAGCTGCGAATACAGGAAAGTCTGAATTCTTTATGGCAATGAGTTATATTGCTTTGAATGATAAATCAAATGCTTGTGGTGCATTGAATGCTGCAAAATCAAAAAATTATCCTGGAGTGGATACCTATATTACTCAAAACTGTAAATAGTTTTTATGAAATTGAAAATCAAATTAGGGATACTTATAGTACTATTGGTATCTAGCTTTAATGGGGTTATTGGTCAAGATAAAATGCCATTCTTATTACAACAGTATCAGGCCGATAAAGGTTCTTTAGAAAGATTTTATGTGATTGACGCATCTCCTGAAAGAAGAAACCGTTTTATTGAATTCAATAAAGAGTATTTAAATAAATTAACTACCTACTCATTCAATGCTTTGTCTCAATCAGATAAAGTAGATTATTTATTATTCAAGAGTCAATTGAATGCTAATTTGACAGACTTGAATGAAGAGGAAGCCAATTACCAAAAAACAAAGAACTGGGTAGACTTTGCTTCAATTATATATGCTCAAGAAAAAGCAAGAAGAAGAGGGGCTAGTATTGACGGAGAAAAAACTGCTTTATCATGGAATCACTTGAATAAAGAGTTATTGGTTAAAATAATGGAACTAGAAAAAGCACCATTATTAGCTAAGCCAATGGCCATGTATATTAATATAACCATTAAAGGCTATAAAAAAGCGTTAAAGTCAATCAATGATTTTTATAATGGATATGATCCTATGTATAGTTGGTGGACTGCTCAATCTTTGAAAAAATTAGATAGTGCTTTTGACCAATATCAGCAATTAGTTATTAAAAGAACAGATGCAGCTACTTCTCAAAAATTGGATAAATCGGGCATTGTAGGAAATCCAATTGGAGCTGATGCTATTGAAAATTCTTTGCACAACGCTTTTATACCCTATAATGCGCAAGAATTAATCAAAATTGCAGAAAAAGAATTTGCTTGGTGCGATGCAGAAATGTTAAAAGCATCAAGAGAATTAGGTTATGGAGATAATTGGAAAGCTGCATTGGAAAAAGTTAAGAATACCTATGTGCCTGTGGGCAAACAGCCCGAAATGATCATGGACTTATACAATCAGTCCATTGATTTTATCAAGAAAAATGATATGATTACCATACCGCCTTTAGCGGAAGAAACTTGGAGAATGATTATGATGACACCCAAGCAACAATTAGTAAGTCCTTTCTTTTTGGGTGGAGAAACTTTAATGATCTCTTATCCTACTGATGATATGGATGATGATGCTAAATTGATGAGTATGAGAGGGAATAATCCTCATTTTTCTAGATCTACGGTGCATCATGAATTAATTGCTGGTCATCATTTGGAAGGTTTTATGAATGACCGCTATAAGAGTTATAGAAATTTTGAAACACCCTTTTGGACAGAAGGTTGGTCTTTGTATTGGGAGTTTGAATTATGGGACAAAGGATTTCCAAGAAATGCAGAAGATAGAATTGGCATGTTGTTTTGGAGAATGCATAGATGTGCTAGAATTATTTTCTCTTTAAATTATCATTTAGAAAAATGGTCTCCACAGGAATGTATCGATTTCTTAGTAGATAGAGTAGGTCATGAAAGAGCAAATGCAGAAGGGGAAGTGAGAAGATCCTTTACGGGTGGGTATGGTCCATTATATCAATTAGCCTATATGATTGGCGCATTACAAATAAGAGCACTTAAAGAAGAAGTAGTTGGTTCAGGCAAGATGACTTTAAAACAATTCAATGATGCAGTGATGAAAGAGAATAATATGCCCATTGAAATGCTAAGAGCTTTGTTATTAAAAACACCATTGACGGAAAACTATAAGAGCCAGTGGAGATTTTATAAATACTAGTTTATTTTACTCTTGTCCAAACATCGGTTCTGCCAATCAGGCTAATACCAATAAATCCTCTAACATTGATGGTATTCTTGTCTTTTAGGCTAATAGTACATTTGTATTCTTTACCATTTTTGGGATCATAGATATGTCCATCTTGCCAATGGCTATTTTCATCATCATATTTAAAGCCCCATAAATTCACTAAGCCAAGTAATGGTCTTGAATGCAAGTTTTGGTCTGGATGCTTAGTATCAGTCTTCGGTTTCTTAGTTTGAGGATCAATAGGTTCACTTAACCAAACAATTTTTCCTTGATAAGTATTACCGTTCTTATAAATTTCAACGTGTGCATTTCCTGTGCCAGTTTGCCAGATTCCTAAAATTTGATCAGCAGCTTTTTGAGATTTCGCTACTTGGAAACTAATAAGTGCAAAAAATGCAATGATAATTTTTTTCATACCCATTTATTTAGGATATGAATTTAATGCTTCTTTTGTAGAATCACTTAAAATTTAATAGTAATACTTAAGCCAGTGGTTGCAGGGTCTCCTAAATGCACGGCTCCAAAATCATAGGCATAAGAGATATACTTTTGATTGGTTAAATTTCTAGACCATAATTTGAAGCTTATATCGCCCATTTGAATACCCGCACTTGCGTTTACTATACTATAAGGGCTTTGTTTAATGGTATTAGCTAAGTCAAAATAGGTGTTACCAGTATATTTCCATTCTGTTCTAATAAAACCTTTTATGTGGCTATTTATTGCTTTGTCATATTGCAAAGCAAGCATAGACACCATATCAGGGGTGAATATTTGTTTATTCCCTTTTAAATTATTGGATGCTCCATTTTGGGAAAGTTCTAATGCATCAAAATTAGCATTAGTAATACCTGCATTATAATCAATACTCAAATGTTGATTTGCTTTAGCAGTAAATTCAAGCTCTACTCCTTTACTATGCAGTTTACCTTTATTTTGTGTGACGGTAATTGCATCAGGTAAAATTAGGGTTGGCACTTGTGCGTCTACTAATTGAGTGTAGAAAATTGTAATATTTAATCTAGCATGGTTATTGAATAAATTGTTTTTCAAACCTAATTCAAAATTATTGCTGTATTCTGGTTTGTATCTAATTAATGGTGGCTGAGAAGGATCGGAACTTAAAGGAGATAATCCTCCCGCTCTAAATCCTTTGCTAAAGTTAAAATACCCCATTTGATTTTTATTAAAACTATAATCAATTCCTACTTTAGGAGAGAAGGCCCCAAAATCCGTTTTTTTATTCAGTAAAGCTTGTGTTTCATAAATAGCTTTATCGCCATCCATATTAAAAGCACCAGTTACAGATTGGTTAACTTGTTCAAAATCGTTTCTAATTCCTACTGTAGCATTTAATTGATCATTGATAGCGTAACTAGCTTGTCCATACATTGCTACTCCTTTTCTTTTTGTAATGGTACTATTGATTAAAGTAAAATTACCGTTCTCAATACCCATTAAGTATGCATCTGCACCAAAATGGGTCCCTTGTTTTGTAGGGGCATTTTGTGCAAATAAATAGGCGCCAGCAGTCCACTTAATAGGACTATTATTATTGTTTGAATTAAATTTAAGATCTTCTGTCCATGCACTTATTTGGTTAAAATCTTTTCCATAATTATTAATCACAGTAACAGCGTCTATTGGAGCAAAGTCCCCATCAATTGGGTCGGTATAGAATCTGTAATTTTTTTGATAAGATGTTTGAGCACTAAATTGAAATTGTTTGCCAGAATATACAATGGATAATGAACTATTGATTGTCTTATCCTTCATGATAGTTGTGGCATTTTGATTTAATACATATGGATTTTTGAATGCTTCATCCGTTCCGAATACCAAAGGGAAGGCGCCTTTGTTTTCTTGATTTCTATGTTTAGTATTTAATGTGATTGTCCATTGACTATTGACAATATATTTGATAAAGTAATTGCCAGATAATCCTCTTTGACGGTCATAAGGTAATTGGTTAAATTCGTTTTTATAATATCCCTCTCTGGCATCAAATAGACCACTAGCGCCAAAAAATAATTTGTCTTTTATTATGGGTGTTTTGAAATTTAGATTGATTCTTTTTTGGCCATAATTTCCCCAATTTAATTCTGCAGAACCACTAGTAATATTGGTGGGTTGCTTTGTAATAATATTAATCACGCCTCCCATAGCGTTTCTTCCATATAAACTTCCTTGTGGACCTCTTAATATCTCCAATCTTTCAATATCATAAAGGTTGGGTATATAAGTATCCAAATTCAATTGATTAACGCCATCAATATATACTGCAGTGGATGGATCGTATGAAGTGGTAGCAATTCCTCTAATGGCAGTTACATCTCTTCCATCTCCTGGATCTGCACTATATACGTTTGGGATAAGTCCACTAATGTCTTTCGTATTCCAAATTCCGTAAGCGTTTATTTGTAGACTATTTAATGAACTAACTGCTAAGGGAACTTTTTGTAAAAGTTCATTTTTCTTCTGAGCAGTCACTATAACCGTATCTAATTGTGCGAACAAAGAATTGCTAATTAAACTGATTTGAACGAATAGAATAGCCTTTAAAAATCCCTTATTTTTCATTTATTGTGTCTTAGTGACGCGAAGATAACTTGATTTTTTATGCATTTCATCATATTTTTCTTATTCAATTTACTTTTTTAAGTATTTTCAACTCATCAAACACATAATGATTGCAATATGAAAAACATCTTTAATGGAATTGCTGCTTTACTATTTTTAAGTTTGGCTGCTTGTAATTTTCAAAAAAAGGATGGTCAAAAACCAGATGAAAATAGATTTACTCCAGTGGTGTTGACTGCTGAGGGGGATTTTGACGAACCAATGAGTTTTGAAGTTTTAAAAGACGGAAAAGTTTATATTAGTGAAAGAAAAGGAAATTTAAAAGTGTATGACCCCATTACTAAAATGGTAAGTATCGTAGGAACCATTCCTGTGAACACAAAGTATACAAGTGCAGAAGGAGTTGTAAGTGAGGCAGAAGAAGGATTTATGGGTTTTACCGTAGATCCTAATTTTGAAAAAAATCATTTTGCATATTTATATTATGCTCATCCAACAATAGCAAAACATGTTTTAACAAGATGGGAATTGGTAAATGATAAGTTAGTTGCAGGTTCTGAAAAAGTAATATTAGAGATTCCTACACAAAGAGAAGTTTGTTGTCATACAGGTGGAGGAATGACTTGGGATGCAAAAGGTAACTTGTATTTAACAGTGGGTAACAATACAGGTAATGTCGCTGATAAATCACAAACTGATGAAAGACCAGGTAGAAGCAGTTGGGATGATCAACGTGGAGCTGGTAATACCAATGATCTTAGAGGTAAAATATTACGTATCCATCCTGAAGCAGATGGGACTTATTCAATTCCAGAAGGTAATTTATTCCCTAAGGGAACTGCAAAAACCAGACCTGAAATTTATACGATGGGCCATAGAAATGCCTGGAGGCCTTCTGTAGATTCTAAAACTGGATTTTTGTATTGGGGAGAAGTAGGGCCAGATGCTGGTGATGATTCCAAATCTACAAAAAAAGGGATGGATGAATTTAACCAAGCAAAGAAACCTGGATTTTTTGGATGGCCTTATTTTATTGGTGAAAATAGAGGCTATCCTTATTATGATTATGTTACGAATACTTTGCATGAAGAGAATAATCCAACTAAGCCCATCAATAAATCTGTTAATAATACTGGTTTAACTGAATTGCCTCCAGCACAACCTGCATTTATTTCTTATCCATATGGCGTATCAGAAAAATTCCCAGAAATGGGTACAGGCTCAAGATGTGCTGTAGGTGGACCCATTTATAGACAAGATGATTTTAAAAATGCTAAAAGACCTTTCCCTGCATATTATGAAGGAAAGTGGTTGGCGGCAGATTTATCAAGAGGAATGATCATGAGTATTTCCATGGATGAAAAAGGAGACTATAAATCTATGGAAAGATTTTTACCATCCTATATACCTATTGAGCCCATTGATATCAAGTTTGGGCCTGAAGGAGATTTATATGTTTTGGAATATGGAAGTAACTGGTTTAGAAAAAGTGATAATGCTAAATTAGTAAGAATAGAATACAATAGTGGTAATAGAACACCTGTGGTGAAAGCAAAAGCAAGTGCTAGCGGTGGAGCTTTGCCATTTAAATTGAATTTATCTTCTGACGGTACAGTAGATTATGATGGAGATGAGTTAAAATATGAATGGGTTATTAGTCCAGAAAAAGGTGGTAAAGCACAAACATTTAAAGAGGCTAATCCGAGTATAACATTAACACAAGCTGGGACATATAAAGCTACTTTAACAGTTACAGATACCAAGGGAGAAAAAAATAGTCAAACCATTCAAATTATAGCCGGAAACGAACCGCCCAATGTTGAACTTAAAATTACAGGCAATCAAACCTTCTTCTTTCCTGGTAAAGCGATTCAATATGCTGTTGACGTTACTGATAAAGAAGATGGTAAAGCGCCAACAGATCAAGTAGCAGTTAGTATTGATTATGCTACAGAAGGGTTAGATTTTGCAGAAGTAACCCAGCAACAGAGAAGTGTGGATGCAAGTACTAAGTATGCTGTAGCGCAGTATATTATTAGTAAGAGCGATTGTAATAATTGCCACCATTTAGATACAAAATCTATTGGACCAATGTTTGTTGAAATTGCAGATAAGTATAAGGCAAAGCAAACATGGGCAATGGATAGCTTGTCAAGAAAAATTCGTGCAGGTGGTGGCGGAGTTTGGGGCGAAGTGATGATGCCTGCACATCCAGGCATTTCTTTAACAGATGCTAAAACAATTTTAAACTATATATTAAATAGTAGAGACAAAACAATTAGCACACTACCATTAACTGGTTCTTATGTACAACAAATTCCACAAGGAGATAATGGTAAGGGCACTGTGATTGTAAGAGCTGCTTACACAGACAAAGGCTCAACTGGCGCAGATAAATTAACTACTGAAAAAGTGGTTGTATTGCAAAGTCCACATTTGGTTCCTAATAAAGCTGATGTATTGAAGAATACAGAAATTAAAAAAGAATTAATGATGTCTGTAGCTATTAAAGCAGAACCCAAAAATAATGGGCATATGGGATATAAGCATATAGATTTAACGGGCATAAAACAAATTGGTTTTAACGTAAGTGCAAATCCAAGGGAAGGATTCACTGGAGGCTTGATTGAAATTAGAACAGGATCTGCCAATGGAAATTTAATTGGGCAAGCATCAGTGGAAGCAGTGGACCCAATGGCTGCCATGATGAGTGCAGCACAAGCAATGCAAGACAAAGGTGGTAAGACAGCGCCAAAGAAGCCACAAAAGAAAATGACTTTTGATGATTATATCGCTATGTTAAATAGACCTGGTGTAATGGTTACTATTAAAGAAACTACAGGGGTACAAGATTTGTATTTTGTGTTTAAAAATCCAAAGGCAAAACCTTTGGAACCAATAGTGTCTGTAAAAGATATTCAGTTTAACCAATAGTATGTAACAATTTTGTTTTAACAAAAAGGCTGTAAGAAATTACGGCCTTTTTTGCCTTCTATAATTATTAAATGCCAGTAATAATCAAAATTCATTTATGGGTATTTTTTATGCTTATATTTAGTTTAAAATTTATTAATTATGAATACTACAAATTCTGAGGAGATTCAGTGGGGAAAGAAAAATGAATTATTATGGATTGGTATCGCTATAATTATTGCAGGTTTGATTGCAAAAATTCCCCAATTTCTAGAAGTTAGAGAAGACCTTTTTTACCAAAGAAATGTCAGTTTTATATTTTTCCCATT
>CAWULX010000048.1:0-9508 GCA_963923775.1 uncultured bacterium | reverse complement strand
GTATTATTGTTTCCCACTTATTAAGAAGGTCTATTATACAAACAAAATTAAGGCCACCCACGCCAGCGAATCAGTGGTGGAAAATTGTTCTATTAATTATTGTTTTTACGGGACTATATAGTTTTATTAATAGCACTTTGGTAGAGCTTTTTAAATTGTATGATTTTAGAAGAGAGGGATCAACCGAAGTAAATACTCCTTTTATTTTTTCATGGAATCATATTTTTGCGAGTTGGAATTGGGAGAGAGTTGGTAAAAGATTTTTATTTAGTATTTTTTTAGATACCCCCATTTTCTTAGTATGGTTATCTGTTTATGTTTTATGGCATTATATTGAATTTGCTAATGCTGAAGCATTAAAAAAAGTAAAATTGGAATCTTTGATTAAAGAATTGGAATTAAAGACTATCAAATCTCAAATTAACCCTCATTTTATTTTTAATGCCTTAAATAGCATTCGAGCTTTAGTAGATGAAGATCCTGAGCGCGCAAGAAAAGCGATAACTGAATTAAGTAATATTTTGAGAAGTAGTATTCAGGCGGATAAAGTAGAGATAACCTCTTTACAAAAAGAGTTAGCTATCGTAAAAGATTATTTAGCATTAGAATATATCAGGTTTGCTGATAGATTAAAAGTAGAATATGAAATAGAAGATGCTACTTTGCATTTTGCTATACCACCTATGATGTTACAAACTTTGGTAGAGAATGCGATTAAACATGGCTTGAGTAAACAGCCAGGGGATTGTTTAATTAAAATTACTGCTATTATCAACTCCAATAAATTGGAAGTAGTGGTTCAGAATACAGGTAAATTACAAACTACAGAAAACGATGGCTTTGGATTACAAAGTACTAGAGATAGATTAAATATTTTATATGGTGGAGAGGCTGAATTTAGTATTTTTCAATGCCAGCCTAATAGGGTTACTGCTAAATTAACTATTCCAATACAACATTAATTTTTTGAGTTATGCCAATTAAAGCAATTATCATAGATGATGAAAGATTAGCAAGGAATGAGCTAAAAAAATTATTACAACAACATCCAGAAATTAATATCATAGATGAGGCAAGTGGTGTAGATGAGGGCATTGAAAAAATTGACATCTCTCATCCAGATTTAATTTTCTTAGATATTCAAATGCCAGGAAAAACTGGTTTTGATTTATTAGCAGAATTAGAAAAAGCGCCTAGGGTTATATTCACCACAGCCTATGATGAATTTGCATTAAAAGCTTTTGAAGTAAATGCATTGGATTACTTATTAAAGCCCATTGACCCTCAAAGATTAGCAGACGCCATTCAAAAATTACAAACCGAAATTGCACTAGAGCAAGCAAGTTTATTGGGTGTGAACAGAGGTCCTTTATCAGAATCGGATCAGGTATTTGTAAAAGATGGAGAGCGTTGTTGGTTTGTGAAATTAGCAGATATCAGGTTGTTTGAAAGTGTGGGCAATTATGCGAAAGTTTATTTTGATAACAATAAGCCATTGATTTTAAAATCACTTAATGCTTTGGAAGATAGATTAGATGAGCGTGTATTTTTTAGAGCCAATAGAAAACATATTATCAATCTTCATTGGATTGAAAAGATTGAACCCTTCTTTAATGGTGGGCTTTTAGTAGAATTAAAAGGCGGAGAGAAAATTGAGATTAGTCGCCGTCAATCTGTAAAGTTCAAAGAAATGATGAGTTTCTAGTGAATTAAGCGTTTAAGCTATGTACTGCATTCGAAATGGCTTCGATTAAGCTAGGATCTTTCTCCACTGCATTTCCAACAACGATAATGTCTGCACCTGCTTGGCAATTTTCTTTTGCTTTTTCTGCACTTGTAATACCACCGCCAATTACCAAAGGCACTTTAATGTGCTTGGAAACTTGCTGAATCATTTCGGTACTGATAGGCGTTTTGGCACCACTACCAGCATCCATATAAATTAATTTCAATCCAAGCATTTCACCTGCCATGGCAGTGCAAACGGCAATATCTTTTTTATTAAAAGGTATAGGATGCGTATTAGAAATATAAGAAACAGTGGTAGGGCTTCCTCCGTCAATTAACATATAGCCTACAGGGATAATCTCTAAACCACTTTGCTTCACAAATGGTGCACTCACCACATGATGACCTATTAATAATTCAGGGTTTCTACCAGAGATCAAAGAAAGGTATAAAAGAGCATCAGCTTTTGGTGTGATTTGATCTGGTGAACCAGGGAATAATACAACTGGAATAGTACAATGCTTTTTAATAGTAGCTACCATGGTGTCCAAAGTATCTGTCACCACCAAACTGCCACCCACAAAAATATAATCCACCTTTGCTTTTACTGCCAGTTGAATGGTTTCTAATAAAGAGGTCTCATTCAATTTATCTGGATCAATTAATACCGCAAAAGCTTTCTTAGATTGCTCTTTCCCCTCACTGATCAAATCATACAATTTCTTAGCCATGCCCAAAAATATCCATTTTTATCGTATCTCCTATAGGCCGTCCTCTTTTATTACAAAAAATATTCATAATCCAAGGTTTTTTTTTCTAAGAAACTAACATGGGCTGGGGATAAATCATGGAATTCAATGGGAATATGGGGTTTATAATAATTCACATTCCTTATCCACAGCTGTTGATATTTCGGGTGTTGAAATTTGGTTAGAGAAGAATATTTTCGTCTACCCATCAAGGTTTTTTAAAAACCTACTGGGAGAAATAACCAACACCCAAAAAATAGCATACGAACATGGCTACTACAAAAACAAAAAAAGGCTTACAGTTTAAGCGCCGCTTTACAAAAGAGAATGTTTCTCCTTACGATCAATTTGAGTACGACTACAGAGATAGCGTAATTAAAAATCCAAATGGTGAAAAGGTATTTGAAATGACCAATGTGGAAGTTCCAAAACAATGGAGCCAGATTGCGACTGATATCTTAGCACAAAAATATTTTAGAAAAGCTGGTGTTCCGCAAGCTGATGGTTCTTTGGGTAGAGAAACTACAGTGAAGCAAGTTGCACATCGTATGGCAAATTGTTGGAGAGTGTGGGGTGAGCGTTATGGTTATTTTGCAACAGAAAAAGATGCACAAATTTTCTATGAGGAATTAGTTTATAGTATTTTAAACCAAGCTTGTGTGCCTAACTCGCCACAATGGTTTAATACTGGTTTACACGAGAGCTATGGTATCACGGGTGGTGCACAAGGTCATTATTATGTAGATCCTAAAGATGGTCAATTAAAAAAATCAACAAGTGCGTATGAGCGTCCTCAACCACATGCTTGTTTTATTTTAAGTGTAAGTGATGATTTAGTGAATGAAGGTGGTATTATGGATTTATGGACAAGAGAAGCAAGAATTTTTAAATATGGTTCTGGTGTGGGAACTAACTTCTCCCAAATTAGAGGAGCGAATGAAAAATTAAGTGGTGGTGGTTCTTCAAGTGGTTTAATGAGCTTCTTGAAAATAGGTGACCGTGCTGCTGGTGCAATTAAATCTGGTGGTACAACAAGAAGAGCTGCTAAAATGGTTTGCTTGGATTTAGATCACCCAGAAGTGTTGGATTTTATTAACTGGAAAGTACAAGAAGAAGATAAAGTAGCTGCATTAGTTGCTGCAGGTTATGATAATAGTTATGAAGGTGAAGCATACGCAACTGTTTCTGGACAAAACTCTAATAACTCCGTTCGTATCCCTAATAGCTTCTTTAAGGCATTATCTGAAAATGGTAATTGGGAATTAAAAGCAAGAACCGATGGTCGTGTAATGAAGTCAGTTCCTGCAAGAGAAGTGTGGGAGCAAATCGCCAACGCTGCTTGGCGTTGTGCTGATCCAGGTACTCAATATGATACAACGATCAACGAATGGCATACATGTCCTAAAGGTGGTAGAATCAATGCTTCTAACCCATGTTCTGAATACATGTTCTTAGATAATACAGCATGTAACTTGGCTTCTATCAACTTAAGAAAATTCTTCAACGAAGCAGATAATAGTTTTGACGTAGAAGGATTTGAATACACAACAAGATTGTGGCAAACTGTGTTAGAAATTTCTATTTTAATGGCACAGTTCCCTTCAAGAGAAGTAGCACAATTATCTTATGATTACAGAACTACAGGTTTAGGTTTTGCTAATCTTGGTTCTATGTTAATGGTAAGTGGTATCCCTTATGATAGCGAAGAAGCTCGTGGTATTGCAGGGGCTATCACTGCGATCATGACGGGTGTGGCATATAAAACATCTGCAGAGATGGCTGCTTTCTTAGGTGCATTTGCTAAATACGAAGAGAACAAAGAAGATATGTTACGTGTAATGCGTAACCACCGTGCTGCAGCATACGATGCAGAAGGCGCTTATGTTGGTATAGAAATTAAACCACAAGGTATCAAGGCACAATACACTCCTGATTATTTATTGAAAGCTGCAACAAAGGCTTGGGATGATGCAGTTCAATTAGGTGAGAAATATGGATATAGAAATGCACAAACAACAGTAATTGCTCCAACAGGAACAATTGGTTTGGTAATGGATTGTGATACTACTGGTGTAGAGCCTGATTTTGCATTAGTGAAGTTTAAGAAATTATCTGGTGGTGGTTATTTCAAAATCATCAACCAATCAGTTCCACAAGCATTAAAGAATTTAGGTTATTCTCAAGCAGAAAATGATGCGATTGTAAATTTCGCAGTAGGTCATGCAAGCTTTAAAGGTGCTCCTTATATAAATGATGAGTCTTTGTTAGCAAAAGGATTTACACAAGAAGAAGTAGATAAATTAAATGGTGCAGCTAAATCTGCATTTGAAATTGGATTCATCTTTAACCGTTTCACTTTAGGTGATGCTTGTTTAACAAGATTAGGATTTAAAGAAGAAGTATTTGCTGATTGGAGCTTTAACTTATTAGAAGCTTTAGGGTTCACAGAAGAGCAAATTGATGCTGCGAACGATTATGTTTGTGGTACAATGACTGTAGAAGGTGCTCCAGCATTAAAAGAAGAGCACTTGCCAGTATTTGATTGTGCTAATAAAAATGGTAAAAAAGGTAAGCGTTATATTCACGCTCATGGTCATATCAGAATGATGGCTGCTTGTCAACCATTCTTATCTGGTGCGATTTCAAAAACCATTAACCTTCCAAATGAAGCAACAGTAGAAGAAATTGCAGATTGTTATTTAATGAGCTGGCAGTTAGGTTTAAAAGCAAACGCTTTATACCGTGACGGATCTAAGTTAAGCCAACCATTAAGTACTAAATCTGATAAGAAAAAGAAAACCGATGGTGCTGAAGCGGAAGCAACAGAAGAAACTGCAGGTTCTCAATTAGTAGATTTAAGCAACTTAACAGTTGATGAATTATTAGAAGAAGTACAAAAGCGTATGGCTACTTCTACTGATACAAAATTAAAGCGTCAATTATCTCGTATCGTTGAGCGTAAATCTTTACCAGCTAAGCGTCGTGGCTTTACACAAAAAGCAAGAATTGGCGGTCAAGTATTATTCTTAAGAACAGGTGAATATGCAGATGGAACAGTGGGTGAATTATTCATCGACTTAGCAAAAGAAGGTTCAACATTAAGAAGCTTAATGAACTGCTTTGCTATTTCTATCTCAGTTGGTTTACAATATGGCGTTCCATTAGAAGAGTTCGTAGACAAGTTTGTATTTACCAAGTTTGAACCATCAGGTATGGTAGATCATCCAAATATTAAAACAACCACTTCTATCGTTGACTTTATCTTCCGTTCATTAGCTTATGAATATTTAGGCAGAACAGATTTAGTTCATGTATTAGATAAACCTACAGTTGAAAACTTAGGAGAGGAGGGGGATATTACCCTTGTGGGAAAGCCTGAATTAAGTAGCATTCGCGTAACTGCGCCTGCTGCTACACCAGCACCCGCGGCAAAAGCAAATGTGGCTGCTGCAGTAAACGAAGGTGGTACAATGGATAATGTAACTGCCGCTGCAAAAAGCATGCAAAGTGATGCGCCTGCTTGTAGCACTTGTGGTCATATTACCATCCGTAGCGGTACTTGTTACAAGTGCTTGAACTGCGGAACTTCTATGGGATGTAGTTAATTTTTCCGTACCCTATATAAAGAAAAAGCCCTTTTTGTAAAAATTAAGGGCTTTTTCATTTTCTTCTAATGATTTTTCAAACCCACCCCATGAACGGGTGGGTTTGAGTTTTTTTAATTAAATACCAACTTAACCTTAATAATCAATCGAAATTTTCACTAAATTCAATCTTTAAAATCATCACGAGAAAACGATTGCACTATGTCAGATTTTCAAGTTAAAGTAGCGCCTAAAAAATACGACGCAGTTATTGTAGGTTCAGGAGCTGGAGGTGGAATGGCAGCTTATGTTCTAGCGAAAGCAGGATTAAAAGTTTGTTTACTAGAAGCAGGTCCAGATTATGATCCAGCAAAAAATTCAGCACAGTTAAAAAATCCTTGGGATTCACCACGTAGAGGTGCGAGTTCTAAGTTCCGTCCATTCGGAGAATTTGATGGATGTTATTGGGGTTGGGAAATTGATGGCGAACCCTACACGCAAACAAAAGGATCAGACCATTTTGATTGGTGGAGAGCAAGAATGGTGGGTGGTCGTACTAATCACTGGGGAAGAATCTCTTTGCGTTTTGGACCAAAAGATTTTAAAAGAAGAAGTATCGATGGCTTAGGTGATGACTGGCCAATTGGATACGAAGATGTAAAACCATATTACGATAAGATTGATAGATTGATTGGTGTATACGGAACCAACGAAGGATTAGAGAACGATCCAGATGGTATCTTCTTACCTCCTCCAAAACCTCGTTTACATGAATTGATGTTTAAGAAAGCAGCTACTGGAATTAACATCCCAGTAATCCCTTCTCGTTTATCTATTTTAACCAAGAAAATTAACGACGAGCGTGGTGCATGTTTTTATTGTGGTCAATGTAATCGTTCCTGTAAAGTATATGGCGACTTTTCTTCTTCATCTGTTTTAGTAAAACCTGCAGTGTTAACTGGTAATGTAGATTTAATTACTGGTGCAATGGCGCGTGAAGTATTAACAGATAGAGAAGGAAAAGCAACAGGTATTTCATATGTAAATAAATTGGACAAGCAAGAATACCAAGTCCATGCTAAGGTTGTAATACTTGGTGCAAGTACTTGTGAGACTGCTCGTTTATTATTGAATTCAAAATCACAAAAACATCCAAACGGTTTAGCGAATAGTTCTGGTGTAGTAGGTCACTACTTACACGATTCTACTGGTGCTGCATTGGGCGGAGTGATTCCTAACTTAATGGGACGTAAGCGTTACAATGAAGATGGAGTGGGTGGTATGCACGTATATACTCCATGGTGGTTGGATAATAAAAAATTAGATTTCCCAAGAGGATATCATATTGAATATTGGGGAGGTATGAGCCAACCTAGTTATGGATTTGGTATGGGTATGCAAGGATTGAATGGCAAGTTCCAAGTAAATGGTAAAACCAAAGAAGAGGGTGGATACGGTTCTTCTTTAAAAGAAGACGTTCGTTTCTTCTACGGAGCAAGCGTAGGTATGGGAGGTCGTGGTGAAGCAGTGCCTCGTTTTGAAAACCATTGTAAGATTGATCCAAATGTAGTAGACAAATACGGTATTCCGGTATTGAAATTTGATTGTAAGAATTCAGAATATGAAATCAAGCAAGCAAAGCATATGAAAGAAACCTTCCGTGAAATCATGCACGAAATGGGTGCGGTAATCACATGGGGTGATTCTGATGATGCAAGCAATAATTATGGTTTATCAAATCCAGGTAATATTATCCATGAAGCTGGTACAGTAAGAATGGGTAGTGATAAAAAGACTTCAGCATTGAATGCATGGGGACAAGCACATGATTGTAATAATTTATTCTGTGTGGATGGATCTGTATTCACTTCACAAGCAGATAAAAATATTACTTGGACCATCTTAGCTTTGTCTATGCGTACTTCTGAGTATATCTTGGATCAATTAAAGAAGCAAAATATTTAATTAACACACTTAAAAATTATCATATCATGGATAGAAGGAACTCCATCAAAGCCTTGGTTTTAGGAACAGTTTCAGCAGGTGTTGTTATTGAAGCCTGTAAGAATGCGAAGACCACGGTTACAGAAGTGAATATGGACGATCGCATGCAAGAAGAAAAAGATTATTTAGTGAAGGTGAATGCCGAGCCTAAATTTTTTGATGAGCATGAAATGGCAACCATTACTGTATTAGGTGATATTATTATGCCAAAAGATGAACAAAGCGGTTCTGCATCAGAAGCAAAAGTGCCTGAGTTTATAGAGTTTATTGTAAAAGATATGCCAGAACATCAAGTGCCTGTAAGAGGTGGCTTGAGATGGCTGGATTTACATAGTTTCAATAAGCATGGAAAGTCTTTTGTTGCTTGTACGCATGAGCAACAAATTGGTATTGTAGACGAGATTGCTTATCCTAAAAAAGCAAAACCAGAACATGCACAAGGCGTTAGCTTCTTTAATAAAATGAGAGACTTAGTAACCACAGGTTATTATACTTCAGAAATAGGCGTAAAAGATTTAGGCTATATGGGCAACCAACCAAATCAATGGAATGGCGTACCAGATGATGTGTTAAAACAGCATGGTCTTGCTTACACTGAAAAAGAACTTAAAGAATGCATTAGTTATTAAGCGATGGCACTGCCGGGTGATACTGCTTCTGTAGGATTTACGAAGTATAATTTCCCTGCAGCGTCTTCTGCCATTAAGATCATTCCCTTACTTTCAATCCCGCGCATTTTTCTAGGTGCTAGGTTGGCTACAATAGTCACTTGTTTTCCAACAATATCTTCTGGATTAAAATGCATGGCAATGCCAGATAAAATTGTTCTTTGCTCAAAACCAAGATCTACTAATAACTCTAATAATTTATCTGCTTTCTCTACTTTCTTTGCTTCAATAATAGTTCCTACGCGTAAATCGATTTTTGAAAAATCATCAAAAACAATTTCTGGTTTTAATGGATTAGGACCAGTTGATTCGTTTTCTGTAGTAGTATTTTCCATAGTCGTTTTTTTAGCAGCAGCATTCGCTTGTAATTGAGCTAGTTCTGCAGCAATTTCTTCGTCTTCAATTTTTCTAAACAATAATTCAGGAGCTCTTAAAGTATAACCTACTTTTAATAAGTTAAAGGAACCTGCGTTTTCCCATTCTAACATCTTGTCTACCACTTTCATTAAGTGACACATTTTCTTTGCTGTAAATGGCAAGAATGGATGTATTAAAATAGCTAAGTTAGCGCTCAATTGTAAACAAGCGTGCATGCAATTATCAATCTTCGCTTGTGCATTTGGATCTGTACCAATTTGCTTTGCCACAATCCATGGTTCTTTCTTTTGCATGTATTGGTTGCCCAATCTTGCTAAATTAATTACTTCAAATTGTGCGTCTCTAAATTTATATTGCTCTAATAGTTCACTTACTTTAGCGGTGGTATCTTTCACCG
>CAWULX010000047.1:0-9579 GCA_963923775.1 uncultured bacterium | reverse complement strand
TATCGGAGGGGAATTTGATACCATGGATCCAAAAGCTATGGAAGCTTTATCTAAAGCAGTACAAAAAGGGCAATATCTCTATTGCCCTAAAGGTTCACATATGTCTATGTATGATGATCAACAAACTTATTTTAAGGGACTCATTCAATTCCTAAAAGAATATGGCCAATAATTATTAAAGGTCAATTTTCAAACTCAACCAATAATTTCTGCCCGCCATTGGGTAGAAATTATTGGAGGTAGTTACACTTCCTCCATATAAGTAGCTATAAGTATAGCCATTAGGTTCATATTTTTGATCAAACATATTATTTAAATGGAATTGTACAACGGCAGTCCATTGTTGTTTTTTTACTAATTGATATTGGGCCATCAAATCGTTTAATAAATAAGCTTTTAAAACTCTTGATTCATTTTCTGTATTATCTAAATATTGTTTGGAAGCATATCTTGTATTTACATTAAACTGCCATTTTTTATTAGGGGTAAAAGATAAATTATGTCCAGCGGTAAATGCAGGGGATAAGCTAATGGAAGTATTTCTGTGTTCGATAGTTAGTTGTCCTCCATTATCATAATCATCTATATATTCTGTAAATGTTTTGATTTTATTTTGACTAAATGTAAAATTACTTGAACTACTCAAAGTTGGAAGAATTTTCCAATTTGTTTCCAACTCTAAACCTACTCTGTAACTTTTTGGCGTATTGGTTCTTGTATAAGCACCAATGTCATTGATCTTGCCTGTTAAGACTAATTGATCTTTATAATTCATGAAAAACAAATTGGCACTCCAATTAAATTTGTTCATTTTTTTAGAGATACCTGCTTCCCAATCGAATAATACTTCTTGCTTAGGTTGTTCTTGTTTGCTAGCTTCAAAATCATCTCTATTAGGTTCTTTGTGTGCTACTGCAAAACTTGCATAGTAAGTATATTTATTTTTTGTATAACTCAATCCAGCTTTAGGATTAAAGAAATCAAATTTTCTGCCTATTAATATAATTGGATTTTTATCATATCCATTAATAGTATGTTGTACGTTTCTGTATTGAAGGTCTACAAATGTTTTTAAGTTTGTATTGACAGCATGTTCCCATTTGACATACAAGTTCTTGTCTTGCTTTAAAGCGTTATTAAAATAATAATTATAAGGTTGTATAATATTTTTAAAATAGGGTAATGTGCCATAATGTAAACCATCGTAGGTTGTCCATCCGCCACCTGCAGTTATAGTGTTTCTATCTTTACTATAAGATATAGCTGCAATTTGTCCATAGAAATTATTATCCAACCATTTTCTTCTTACCAAATCTTTAGGATTACCACTTGTTAATCCATATTCAGCAAGGTCCACTCCGGCTTTATATTCTTCATAATAGCCAATACCTCTAGTTAGAAACAAAGCAGTATTCCATTTTAAGTATTGATTAATGGTCTTATTATAAAATGCTTGATAATGGGTTTGTTGATAATTATCTGTTTGGTTAGGATAAGGACTATCAGCTTTTTCCATACCTGCAGGATTATAAGTTCTTTGAGTTGCAAGAAGTTCTTCAGGAACACCATACCAAGCTTGATAGGTTTTTTCCCATCCAGAAAAAACATTTAATCTTAGAGATTCATTATTACCCCAATAAGTACCACTTACATAAAAAGATTTTAGGTTACTTTTTGCACGATCTATATAACCATCACTTTTAATATTACTAATTCTTCCATCAAGGGTGAACTTATTATTGATTAATCCAGTACCTAACTGTAAAGTATTCTTCATTGAATTAAAAGAGCCTATGCTAGAAGACAATTGAGTATATTTCTTAGGGCGATAATCATTGGTAGCTAAATTAATGGTGGCTCCAAAAGCACCTGCTCCATTGGTAGAGCTTCCTACACCTCTTTGAATTTGAACACTATTAATGCTAGATCCAAAATCGGGCAGGTCAACAAAATAAGTAGCCATGCTTTCCGCATCATTATACGGAATACCGTTTAAGGTTACATTAATTCTAGTGGCATCTGTTCCTCGAATTCTGATACCTGTATATCCAATACCCATTCCAGCATCTGAATGTACAATTACGCTTGGGGTATTTTGTAATAAGAAGGGTACATCTTGTCCAATATTTTGTTGCTCTATAGCAGCTTTGGTTAAATTGGTTTTTGCAAACGGACTATTCTCTGCTACTCTTGTAGCGATTACTTCCAATGGGGGAAGGTTTCTGATACTATCAGAGAATTTGTTACTACTGTCTTTTTGTTGCTTAATTTGGGTATAGCCAATACTGCATACCATCAAAAAAGTGAATGTTCCCAATAATTTTTTCATTACTCGTTTTTTAAAGTTAAAATATGGGAACAGGAATAACGAGCTATGAGAAGTGCACGAGTTGTGCTGTACCTTCCCTTCGCAGGAATTACCCTGTTCAGGTTCAACGGGTTTTATCTCAGCTTTTTACAGCACCCCGAGGACGGGGCAAAATTAAAAAAAAATTATGAATAAGTCAGCTGTAACTTTATGATTTGTTTTTCGTTATACAGAAATAAACCTATTTAGTATGAAAAAAATTCTTTGTTTGCTTGTGTTGGGCGTCGGTATAAATGCTATGGCTCAAAAAACTGGATTAATTTATGATGCACATGCACAAAAAAGAGTGGTGCCTGAATTTAATGCTATTAAAGTGTCTAGTGCGATTGATTTGTATTTAACCCAATCCAATGTGAACGAAGTAGCAGTGAGTGCATCAGAAGACGATATAAGAGATCGTATTATCACAGAAGTGGTAGGAGGAACTTTAATTATAAGACTAGGCGAGAATGGAACTTGGTTTTCTTGGAAAAAATGGGGTAATTATCAAACCAAGGCTTATGTAAGTATAAAAGATATCAATGCTTTATCTGCTTCAGGTGCCTCTAATGTGCATATTGTTGGCACGATTGAATCTCCTAAAATGAAAATCAAAATGTCAGGAGCAAGTGATTTAAAGAACGCTAATTTAAATGTGGGTACTTTGAATATAGAGGTCTCTGGTGCTTCTAATTTTAAAGCAAATGCTCAAGCAACCAATGTGGCTATTGATTGTTCTGGTGCAAGTGATATTACTTTAACAGGTACTGGGGATGATTTAGCCATTGAGTGCTCAGGGGCAAGCAATGCTAAATTAGCTGGATTTAAAGTGAAGGGAGCGCAAGTAAAATCTTCAGGTGCAAGTGATGTGTCAGTGAATGCATCTCAGTTATTAAAATTAGCTGCATCTGGTGCTAGCACCATACATTATAGTGGTGAGGCTAAAATCTCTGAAATCAATTCATCAGGTGCGTCAACTATTAAACGTAGAAATGACTAATTGTGGAGGTTTTTAGCATTAATTAGCAAAAAAGCTTTAAATTAATGCTGTCAAAAACCAAAACCAACGATTATGTCAAAAAACATTGAAACCAACAAACTATTTGTTGCCAGTTGTCTGGCGCTTTTAGTGACATCTCTTTCCTTTGGAATTAGAGCCGGTGTGCTAAGCCAACAGGGGATTGATTTTAATTTAGATTCAGCACAATTAGGTACCATTGCAGCTACTGCTTTTTGGGGGTTCCCTTTAGCTATTTTAGTAGGAGGTACTATTGTTGATTTTATTGGAATGAAAAGATTGCTTGTAGTGGCTTTTCTTTTCCACTTTGCAGGAATAGCTTTAACCATTTTTGCTACAGGCTATTGGACTTTATTTGTATCTACTTTATGTGTAGGTATTGCCAATGGTTTAGTAGAAGCATCTTGTAATCCATTGGTAACTTCTTTGTATCCAGAAAACAAGACAACCAAATTAAATCACTTCCACTTGTGGTTCCCAGGAGGTATTGTAATTGGGACATTAATTGTTTATCTATTTAATAAGATAGGTTTAGGAATGCAAATTCAAGTGGGAGTCATGTTGATCCCAACTATCTTATATGGTTATTTATTCTCAAAGCTTGAGTTCCCAGTAACAGAGCGCGTTTCTAGCGGTGTATCTGCTGCTACCATGTATAAATCTTTATTAAATCCCTTGTTCATTTTTATGTTCATATGTATGTTTGGTACAGCTATCACTGAACTATTTACTGGACAATGGATTGATGTATTATTGAAAAATGTAAGTGAGAATGCTATTTTATTGTTAACCATCGAGACAGGTATCATGGTTTTAGGAAGAGGTTTCGCTGGTCCAGTAGTACATAGATTCTCTCCACAAGGTGTTTTATTAATTTCTACTATTTTGGCTGCTGCTGGTTTATATATTTTAGGACATAGCACAGGCAATATGTTATTTGTAGGTGCCATCGTTTTTGGCATTGGAGTATGTTATTTCTGGCCGACAATGTTGGGCTTTGTTTCTGAAAACCTTCCAGAAACTGGTGCCGTGGGTATTAATTTAATGGGAGGGGCAGGTATGTTTGCCGTTTCTATTTACATGATTTTTATGAGTGATTTCTATGACAAATTGGTAGCTGCTAAAATACCAGCTAATACAGCTGCTGCAGATTTGGCTGCCGTAACCAATGAGGCTAAGAAATTGGCTGGCCCTGAAATCATCAATGCGACTTTAACCATTCCAATGATTTTAATAGTTGCCTTCGCGGGATTATACTTGTATATGAAGCGAAGAAAGGCTGTTGCTTAATCGCTTAAATATCTTTAGAAAAGCCTCTCAAGCAATTGAGGGGCTTTTTCTTTCCTTTAAACTTGGTTTAGAAGGAATATTGACCTACCTTTGCCCTCCAAACATCGCGAGGTAGAGCAGCGGTAGCTCGTCGGGCTCATAACCCGAAGGTCGGAGGTTCGATCCCTTCCCTCGCAACTAAAGTAACCCGCTCCCGATTGATATCGAGAGCGGATTTTTTTTCTAGTAACTTTGTGTAGAATGCACTTATATGAAAGTCGGATTTGTAAACATATTTGGAAAACCTAATGCCGGTAAAAGCACTTTACTGAACGCCTTAATGGGTGAGAAGATGGCTATTGTTTCTTCCAAAGTACAAACCACCAGACATAGAATTAAGGCATTTTTGAACAAAGAAGACGAGTACCAACTTATCTTTTCAGATACTCCAGGTATTATTGATCCCCAATACAAGCTTCATGAGAAAATGATGGGAGCGGTTAAATCTGCCCTAGAAGATGCCGATTTAGGATTGTTAATGGTGGATATTAGAGATAATCTAGAAGAAGTGGACGCAATATTTACTGGGTTAAAGCTTAAAGTGCCATGTATAGTTGTTTTGAATAAGTCCGATTTAGCCACTGGTCAACAAGTAAAAGAGGCGCAAGCTTTCTTTAAAGAAAAGAAGTATTGTTCTAATTTAATTACACTTAGTGCATTGAATAAGAATGATATAGAAAGGTTGTTGAAAGTTATTTTAGATTATGTTCCAGAAGGGTTTCCTTTCTATAGTCAAGAAGATTTAAGTGACTTGCCTACCAAGTTCTTTGTAAGTGAGATTATAAGAGAGAAGATATATAGTTTGTTTGGAGAAGAGATACCTTATCATACTGCAGTATTGGTCAATTCTTATAAAGAACAACCTTTACTGATCAAGATTCAGGCAGATATTGTGGTGAATAGAGAGACCCAGAAAGCTATTATCATTGGAGAAAGGGGTAAGATGATCAAGGAGATTGGCATTCAAGCAAGAAAAGACATTGAGGATTTTATTGGATCTAAGGTATACCTTGAGCTATTTGTAAAAGTGAAGCCTAAATGGAGGGACAATGACTTGAAATTAAAAGAATACGGTTATCAATAAATATTATTAAATATATGATTATCAATATTTAATAATAGTATATATAAATATTTAAATGAAATTAATATGAGCTATACTGTAGCCATTGTAGGAAGACCCAATGTAGGTAAAAGCACTTTGTTCAATCGTTTTTTGGAAGAGAGGAAAGCGATTGTGGATGATATTAGTGGAGTAACGAGAGACCGTCAATATGGTGTAACGGATTGGAATGGTAAATCTTTCAATGTTATTGATACGGGTGGATTTGTGCCAGATTCTAGTGATATGTTTGAGACAGAAATCAGAAAGCAGGTTAGAATTGCCATTGATGAAGCCAATGCCATTATATTTATGGTGGATGCAGCAACTGGTTTAACCGATTTGGATGATTCTATGGCAGATATGCTCAGAAGAACAACCAAGCCAGTATATGTGACGGTGAATAAAGTAGACAATTCAACTCGTGCTTTGGAAGGAACTGAGTTTTATTCTATGGGGTTTGAGCATAATTTCTTTATTAGCTCTATTTCTGGTAGTGGAACTGGGGAATTATTGGATGCTGTAACAGCTGATATCAAAGAAGAGACCAAGAAGGTTGTAAACACAGATTTGCCTGAAGGGGCTGAACCAGAAGAAGCACCCTCTATTCCTAAAATTGCTATTGTAGGGCAACCTAACGCTGGAAAGTCCAGTTTATTAAATGCGATGATTGGCCAAGAGAGAACTATTGTGAGCGAAATAGCAGGTACTACGCGTGACACCATTCATACTCATTATAATATGTTCCAAAAAGAGTTCATGTTAATTGATACTGCAGGTATCAGAAGAAAGAATAAAGAGAAGGATGATTTGGAGTTTTACTCTGTGATACGTGCAATTAAGGCAATGGATGAAGCAGATGTTTGTTTATTGGTATTAGACGCTGAAAAAGGAGTTACGGCACAGGACTTGAGTATTTTTAGTCTTGCCATTAGAAAGGGTAAGGGTATTGTGGTATTGGTGAATAAATGGGACTTGATTCCAAAAGAAACCAATACGGCTAGAGATTATGAAAAGAAGTTAAAAGACAAACTGGCACCTTTTACGGATGTGCCTATTTTATTTATATCTGCTACAGAAAAAACCAGGATATTCAAGGCCATAGAAATAGCTTTAGAAGTATTTGATAATAAACATCGAAAGATAGCTACTTCTAAGTTGAATGAAATAATGCTAAAAGTGATTGAGAAATACCAGGCTCCTGTAGTAAGAGGTCATGTAATCAAGATTAAATTCGTGCAGCAATTACCTACAAGGGTTCCAAGTTTTGCTTTTTTTACCAATTTTCCTGATGACATTAAGACTCCATATAGAAATTATCTGGAAAACCAGATTAGAGCAAATTTCAAATTTACTGGTGTACCTATTCGTATTTACTTCAGAAAGAAGTAGTTATGAAGGTTTTAACTAAGTTTTTCAGCTTTTTTTCTAAAAAAATATAAAAAGATTAGTTAAAATTTGGACTTTAATAAGTCTGTCGATATATTTGCACACGTATTTTTAATACCAAACTTAAAAAAACCTGAAAATGAAAAAAGTATTCGCAATCTTCGCTATCGCTGCATTAGCTGCTTGTGGTGGCGCATCTACTGAAGCAACAACTGATACTGCTGCTGCAACTGTTGATACAGCTGCTGTTGCTGTTGATTCAACTGCTGTAGCTGCTGACACAACTCACGTTGATTCTGCTGCTAAAAAGTAATTAGAAGTATACAACTTCTTGCAAGAAGGTCCCTCCGCATGCGGAGGGATTTTTTTTGCCCTTAACACATTTTGGCACATATATTGCATATATAGTAAACTCATAAATGGATCCATTTTGACTACCAAATATGTCAAATTGGCTAAGTCATTTATGCCATATACTAAATTGATTAACAGTGAATAATATACTTTTTAAGTCAGAAGAAGAGAATGAGTTCATACCGCTTTTTTCATTTAATGAGCAGGATATGGAAAATGAACCAGCATTGGAAGTGGAAGAAATTATACCCATTCTACCTTTAAGGAATACCGTTTTATTTCCTGGGGTGGTGATTCCAATTACCGTGGGAAGAGACAAAAGTATTCAAGCAGTAAAAGCCGCTTTTGGTAAAGACAAATTAATTGGTGTGGTTTCACAAATGGATGGCAATATTGAAGATCCAAGTCCTTCAGATTTATGTAAGATTGGAACCGTTGCCAAAGTGATCAAGATGATCAAAATGCAAGATGGAGGGACTACAATTATCATTCAAGGGAAAAAACGTTTCGAATTAATTGAGATGGTAGAGGTTGATCCATATTTTCAAGCAAAGGTTTCTATTGTAGATGAAGAGAAAATTGCTAAAGAAGATCAAAATTTTCAAGCACTATTAGCAACCATTAAAGATTTAGCCACTCAAATCATACAGCTATCTCCAAATTTTCCTTCGGAAGCTGCCATGATTTTAAAAAATATTGAGAGTCCTTTGTTCTTGATCAATTTTGTGAGTAGTAATTTGAATGTTACTATTAATGAAAAGCAAGCTTTGTTGGAACAAAATAATATTGTTGCCAGGGCAGAAAAATTAATTCATTTTTTACAACAGGAATTACAGTTTGTTGAATTAAAAAATAAAGTTGCCAATAAAACAAGAACAGAATTAGATAAACAACAGAGAGATTATTTTTTACAACAACAATTAAAGAGTATTAAAGATGAGTTAGGCGGTGATCCCAACGAGCGTGAGATTGTTGAAATGAAAAAGAAGGCCGAAAATAAAAAATGGCCAGATGCTGCAAAAAAATTATTTCAAACTGGTTTGGAAAAATTAGAACGTATGCATCCAAGTACGCCAGACTATTCTGTTGTTTACAATCATCTAGATTTATTATTGGATTTGCCTTGGTTAGAGTACACAGATGACAATTACGATTTAAAGAATGCAAAAAAGGTTTTAGACAATGACCATTATGGAATGTCTAAAATAAAAAATAGAATTATTGAATATTTGGCGGTACTTAAATTAAAAGGGGATATGAAAAGTCCTATCCTTTGCTTTTTGGGCCCTCCGGGTATTGGTAAAACTTCATTAGGTAGGTCTATTGCGCATGCTATTGGAAGAAAATATACAAGAGTAAGCTTAGGTGGATTGCATGATGAGAGTGAAATCAGAGGTCATCGTAAAACCTATATTGGTGCTATGCCAGGAAGAATTATTCAAAGTATTAGAAAAGTGAAAACGTCTAATCCAGTAATGATTCTGGATGAGATTGATAAAATTGGTAAAGATTTAAGAGGTGATCCATCGAGTGCTTTATTGGAAGTATTGGACCCAGAACAAAATCATAGTTTCTATGATAATTACTTAGAATCAGAATATGATTTAAGTAAAACATTATTTATTGCCACTGCCAATGATATTAGTCAAATACAACCTGCTTTAAGAGATCGATTAGAGATTATCGATTTGAGTGGTTATGCAGTAGAGGAGAAAATTGAAATTGCTAAAAGACATTTATTACCCAAGCAGAAAGAAGCACATGGGTTAGATAAAATCAATTTCAAAATTCAAGATAGTGTTTTAGAAAAAGTAATTGAAGATTATACTAGAGAAAGTGGTGTGAGAGAATTGGACAGACAATTGGCTTCTATTATGCGCTACCAAGCAAAAGAGTTAGCATATAAACATAAAGTAAAACCAACTGTAAGTAAGGCGGACTTGATTAAAATTTTAGGTCAATCAAGGTATAGTAATGATTTATACAAAACAGTAAACATGCCAGGAGTAGCTGTTGGATTAGCATGGACTTATGTTGGGG
>CAWULX010000046.1:0-9668 GCA_963923775.1 uncultured bacterium | reverse complement strand
CTTTTTGCAAAAGCTAATTTGCCCGAGGAAGAGTTTAGATTGTATCAAAAAATGTTTGATGTATTTTATCAGCAATTAACTCCTCCAGATATTTTAATATACTTGCACGCCCCTGTAAACAGATTGCAAAGCAATATTAAGAAGCGCAATAGAAAATTCGAACAAGCCATTCCCGATGAGTATTTGTTTAAAATTCAAGAGACTTATACAAGTTATATTAAGCAACATAATATTAGAACCATCTTTGTAGACGCAAGTAATGCAGATTTTTTATACAATGAAGCACATTTAAAAGTAATTTTAGATGCATTAGATAAAGACTTGGAAGAAGGTCAGCATTATTTTAACTTACCTTAAGCTTATGATAGAAGGTCAACCCACTCAAAAAAAAGATGCTTTTGGTGCATTAAAAATTACCGAATTCAGGAACCTGATGTTGGGTAGATTTTTATTCATTATGGGCCTTCGAATGATGGGTACACTAGTGGGTTGGTGGATTTATGAATTAACCAATGAGCCATTTGCCATTGGCTTAATTGGATTAGCAGAAGTGATCCCAGCAGTTTCTCTAGCCTTGTATGCAGGACATGTGATTGATATAAGTGAAAAAAGAAAATTAATATTAAAGGGCGTAGCCTTGTATTGGGTATGCGCAATTGCATTATTATTTTTATCCACCAATTTAGCTTCTGGTGCTTTTTCTAATTTGCAAATTGCGATTGGAATTTATTTTGTGATTTTTTGCACTGGAATCATAAGATCCTTTACCGGACCTAGCTTTGGAACATTGGTAGGTGAAATTATCCCTAAAGATTTATTACAAAATGCGACAACTTGGAATCAAGGAATTTGGTTAAGTGCTTCTGTATTAGGTCATGCAATGGTCGGTTTCTTTATTGCAGGTTTTGGTAATACGGGTTCTTTAAGTATTGTAATTCTTATGGTAACTATTGGTTTTGTATTTATTGCTAAAATCAAACCAAAGCCTCCTCATAAACAAGAAGTAGAACAAAAAACTTTAGAAAGTGTAAAAGAAGGAATACGATTTGTAGTTCAAACCAAAGAAGTGTTGGGAGCATTATCACTAGATTTATTCGCTGTCTTATTTGGAGGAGCGGTTGCTATGATTCCTGTATTTGCAAAAGATATATTAAAAGTAGGGCCTATTGGATTTGGATGGTTAAACGCCGCTGCAGATATTGGCGCTATTATTATTATTTTCATTATTACACTATTCCCCGTTCATCAACAACAGGGTAGAAAATTATTACTAGCAGTGGGTGGTTTTGGTGTATGTATTATTGTATTTGCTTTAAGCACAACATTTTGGGTATCATTTACTGCACTCGTATTGAGTGGTATTTTGGATGGCTTTAGCATGATTGTAAGAGGCACCATTATACAACTAAAAACGCCTAATCATATGCGAGGAAGGGTTATGAGTGTAAATTCCATGTTTATCAATAGTAGTAATGAGCTAGGTCAATTTGAAAGTGGATTAGCAGCCCGTGCAATGGGCGTAGTTCCATCTGTAGTATTTGGTGGTATCATGACCTTATTGGTAGTTACTACTACCTGGTTCAAAGCACCCAGCTTAAGAAAAATGGAATATTAATTTTTATTTTTTTAGCAACTCATCCATGACTACATGTACTGCTGGACAAAATTCAGCATTCTTCATAGTAATCGATGTTCTTTTAAAAAAAACGTCTTCATCTGTATAGGGAAATCTTTCACAATCTGAAGGTCTTTGATTGTAAATAGAACAGGTATTATCTCCTGCTAAAAATGGGCATGGTTTTGTGTTGGAAACATAGTCCCCCTCATTATCCAATAATAAATACTTATCAATAAAAGTGCTTTCTTTAAGTTTTAAAAATTTACTTATGCGCTTAATATCTGGGGTTTTGAATCTGGGGGAATAATTTTTACAACATCTAGCACAATCTAAACAATTGATCTTTTCAAAGGCCAAATCATGTAAATCTGGCAAAACTTTTAAGATTTGCTTCTTTTCTACCCTTTTTAAGAAGTTTTGAAACTTTTTAAGTACTTCCGGGGCAGGCTTTTCAAAATATTGTTCATTTGATGGCTCCATAAGATCAATCAAATGTAAACCATTTAGCAGTCATCCACAAGCTTTCCCCAACCAATCGCAAAAACATTAAACAAGAACCAAGACCGCCTATTAATTAACTATATTTGTGGCAATTTTTAACCTACACAATACAGTAGAAAATGAATAACAGCGGCGCAGAATTTATCCAAAGACATATTGGACCTAATGCAACTGAAACAAACAAAATGTTATCTCTTATTGGAGCACCCAGTTTAGAGGTATTAATAGAAAAAACCATTCCGGATTCTATTCGATTAAAAAAGCCAATGAATATTCCAGCTGGTTTAACTGAATTTGAATTGTTAGAGTCATTAAAAGTAATTGGTTCAAAAAATATAATTGCTACCAATTGTATTGGTCAAGGTTACTATGGTACTATTACGCCAAGTGTTATTTTAAGAAATATTTTTGAAAATCCAGGATGGTATACACAGTATACTCCATACCAAGCAGAAATTGCACAAGGCCGTTTGGAAAGTTTATTAAACTACCAAACCATGATTACAGATTTAACAGGTATGGCAATTGCAAATGCTTCTTTATTAGACGAAGCAACTGCTGCTGCTGAAGCTATGACGATGATTTATAATCATGCAAATAAATCTGAGCAAGCCACACAAACAAAATTATTTGTAGATGCCTCTATTTTCTCACAAACCAAATCTGTATTAAAAACTAGAGCTACTCCAATTAACATTGAATTAGTTGAAGGTAATTATAATAAAGCTGCAATTGACAATACATATTTTGGAGCCATCCTTCAATATCCTAATGCAACAGGAAGCATTGAAGATTATACTGCTTTTATTGACACGGTGCATAAAGCAGGTGGTTATGTGATTTTAGTAGCAGATATTTTAGCTTTAACTGTATTGAAAAGTCCAGCAGAATTAAATGCAGACGTAGCGGTTGGTAACACACAGAGATTTGGCGTGCCAATGGGCTTCGGTGGACCACATGCTGCTTATTTTGCTACAAAGGATGAATTTAAAAGAGGTATGCCAGGTAGATTGATTGGGGTTAGTATAGACGCACAAGGCAATCGTGCATTAAGAATGGCTTTACAAACTAGAGAACAACATATCAAAAGAGAAAAAGCAACTTCCAATATTTGTACAGCACAAGCATTATTAGCAAATATGGCAGTGATGTACGCAGTATATCATGGACCAGAAGGATTAAAGAAAATTGCATCTAGAATTCATAGCCTTACACAATCATTAGAACAACAATTAGTTTCTTTAGGTGTAGAACAAGCAAACGCTTACTATTTTGACACATTGCATATCAAAGGATTTGATGCAAGTGCATTATATAAATTAGCAAGTGCTGCAGCTATTAACTTTAATTACTTTAGTGATGGTACAGTAAGTATTAGCTTAGACGAAACTTCTTCAACCGCAACAGTTCAACAGATTGTTGCATTATTTGAAAAGTTAACCAATAAAAAAGCTGCTGCACAAAATGCAACCGTAAAAAATGCAAGCATCCCAGCTAGCTTAACAAGATCAAGTACTTATTTACAACACCCAGTATTTAACACACACCATAGCGAAACGCAAATGATGCGTTATATCAAGCAATTAGAAAACAAAGACCTTTCCTTGAACACTAGCATGATTAGTTTGGGTAGTTGTACAATGAAATTGAATGCAGCAACCGAAATGATTCCTGTAAGTTGGCCTTGTTTTGGAGGTTTGCATCCATTTGCTCCTGCAGAACAAACAAAAGGATACCAAGAAATTGCGAAAGAACTTAGTGCTTATTTATGTGAAACAACTGGATTTACTGCTTGTAGTTTACAACCTAATAGTGGTGCACAAGGAGAGTATGCTGGTTTATTAACTATACGCTCTTACCATGAAGCAAGAAATCAAACTAATAGAAATATTGTCTTGATTCCAATTAGCGCACACGGAACAAATCCTGCAAGTGCGGTAATGGCAGGTTTTAAAGTAGTGGTAGTAGCTTGTGATACTGCAGGAAATATTGATGTAGCTGATTTAAAAGCAAAAGCAGAACAATACAAAGATAATTTAGGCGGATTAATGATTACATATCCAAGTACACATGGCGTATTTGAAGAAACAGTTATTGAAATTTGCCAAATCATTCACGATTTAGGAGGTTTAGTATATATGGACGGTGCTAATATGAATGCACAGGTTGGTTTAACTAGCCCTGGCAATATTGGTGCCGATGTATGTCACTTAAACTTACACAAAACATTTGCAATTCCTCATGGTGGTGGAGGCCCTGGAATGGGACCAATCTGCGTGAACGATAAATTAGCTCCTTATTTACCAGGTCATAGTTTACATAACAATGATGCTAATGCAGTAAGTGCTGCGCCGTTGGGTTCAGCAAGTATTTTATTAATTAGTTATGCATATATTAAAATGCTTGGGGCAAAAGGATTAGAATTAGCAACATCCTATGCCATCTTGAATGCTAATTATATGAAAGCAAGATTAGAAAAAGCCTATCCAATATTATACACTGGGAAGAATGGCACATGTGCACACGAATTTATTATTGATTTAAGACCATTCAAAGCAACCGCAGGTATCGAAGCAGAGGATGTAGCAAAGCGTTTAATTGATTATGGATTCCATGCACCTACAATGAGTTTTCCTGTACCAGGAACCATAATGATTGAACCTACAGAGAGTGAAGACATGGCGGAACTAGACCGATTCTGTGATGCCTTATTATCTATTCATGCTGAAATTAAAGCAATTGAAAATGGTAGTTTTGATAAAGTTGATAATCCATTAAAGAATGCGCCACATACGCAACATGTAATTTGTGCTGATGAATGGAATCATGCTTATTCAAGACAAGTTGCTGCATTCCCATTACCATATGTACAACAAAATAAATTCTGGCCAAGCGTAGCTAGAGTGAACAATACGCATGGAGACAGAAATTTAGTTTGTACTTGTGAGCCTGTTGCTTCTTATGCATAAAGTGAAAACCAACCTACCATATAAAAAATGCCCCCGAGTTCGGGGGCCTTTTTACTTAAAACAAATTGGGGGAAGGAGTATTGATTGGGGGAGCATTTTCTGGCTGATTCAACATTAGTTCATACAAAGAGATTATTTTTTCTTTGTCTTTAATAACTGTATTCAATTGTTCAACATCTTCTTGTAGGTTTTGTAGTTTAATATTTTCCACTTCATATTTATAAGCAAATTCTTCCGCTTTTACAATATTCATCGACCTTGACTCATCAATCATATTACCTTCTCCAGTGAGCACCCATAACATATTGAGTTCAGGATAATGTTCGTGAATTTTAATCAAAATATCTGAGCCAACAGAGCCTTTGTTTCTAAGCTGTTTGGCATAATACCCATTAGATAGTTGGATTTTTCTTTCAAAAGAATAGGGAGCTATGTTCCTAAACTGTAGGTACATTGAAATTCGTTCAATTGGCTTCATAGTAAATAGTTTTAGTGAGATATAACACTAAAATAGAAGCAACTGATAATAGAATATGGGTACTCAGGCCTCAAATACATTAAGAGTAGGCCTCATTTATTGTTTCTCACTTAATTCTAACCACCTTAATTCCGCAGCTTCTAATTGATTAGTCAATTGCGATAAGGCTTCACTTAATTTAGTAATCGCATCATAATCCAAACTAGGCTGATTCATTTGTTCTACTAAGGACATTTTTTTAGATTCTAATAAAGGCATTTCTTTATTCAAAGTTTCCCATTCTAGCTTTTCTTTATAAGACATTTTTATAGCTGCAGGCTTTTCTTCTTTATTGGCTACTGGATGTTCTTTTTGTGTAGTAATATCAGAGCTAACACTACTTATACTTTGTTTAGATTTTTCTAAAATTCTATACTGAGTATAATTACCTGGATAATCCCTAATTACCCCATCTCCTTCAAAAATAAACAAGTGATCTACCAGTTTATCCATAAAATATCTGTCATGTGAAACTAATAATACACAACCAGTATACTCTAACAAGAATTGCTCCAAGACAGCCAAAGTAGGCAAATCCAAATCATTGGTTGGCTCATCTAATATTAAGAAGTTAGGATTCTTAAATAAAACCGTTAATAATTGCAGTCGTTTCTTCTCACCTCCACTCAATGCACTTAAATAAGTATATTGCTTATCTGGGGTAAATAAGAATAATTCCAAAAATTGTGCAGCACTTAAAGAACCGCCACTTGCTAAAGGGAAATTCTCTGCAAAGGTTTTTAAGTATTCTATCACACGCATATCAACCTTGTATACCAAGCCTTCTTGAGAAAAATTACCAAAAACAATGGTATCACCCACATTCACCTTACCACTATCAGGAGCAGTGATGCCTTGTAATATTTGCAAAAAGGTAGACTTGCCCACTCCATTTTTTCCCACAATACCCACACGCTCTCCTTTACTAAAAGTATAATCAAAGCCTTTTAATACTTGAATATCACCGTAAGACTTGTAAACCTTCTTTAATTCAATAATCTTCCCACCTAATCTAGACATTTTCATGCCTAATTGTAAATTGGCGTCTTCAATTTTTTGTTTAGCCTTGGCTTCTACTTCATAAAAATTATCTTGTCTGCTTTTACTTTTAGTAGTTCTAGCTTTGGGTTGCTTGCGCATCCATTCCAATTCTTTTCTATAAGTATTCTTTGCTTTATCTATACTAGATTGCTCAGCTTCTATTCTTGCCGCTTTCTTTTCTAAATAGTTTTCGTAATCTCCTTTATAAGTGTATAAATTTTCTCTTTCTAATTCCCAGATTTCATCTGTAACGGACTCCAAGAAATAACGATCATGAGACACCAATAATAATGTTACTTTTTCTTGAGACAAATAATTCTCCAACCATTCAATCATGTTTAAATCCAAATGGTTGGTAGGCTCATCCATTAATAATAAAACATGTCTTGGATCAAACCCAATTTGAATCAAAGTCTTAGCTAAAGAAACTCTTTTACGTTGCCCCCCACTTAATTTAGCAACTGGCTGTTGCAAATGATGAATATTTAATTGGGTTAAAATAATATTAACCTTAGACTCAAAATCCCAAGCACTTCTTTCTTCCATTTCTACAATCGCATCAGAAATGGCTTGTTCCTCTCCACTTTCCATAGCCATTTCATATTGGCTAATTGCTTTCATTACGGGATGATCTTGTTGAAACAAGTTTTGTAAAATAGTAGCAGATTCATCAAATTGAGGTTCTTGTTCAAATAAGACCAAATGAACATCTTTATGAATTCTACAGGTACCAGCATCTGGGTGTTCTTTACCAGACATGATCTTTAATAAGGTTGATTTTCCCACCCCATTTCTTGCAATTAATGCAATTCTATCCCCTTCGTTGATATTAAAGCTAATCCCTTTAAATAAAGGGTAAATTCCAAAGCTTTTTGTTAAACCTTCTACAGATACATAATGCATGGCGCAAAGATACGAGCCATTACTAGTATCTGCTAATTTATTGGAGAAACTATGTACTTTTGTATTTCTTATTGACCAAATCCAATTTGAATGAAAAGTTTTGAAGTGCCTACCGGGTATAGAAGTAATTTGATCTCTGCGATTAAGCAAAAACGCAAAGACCAAGACAAACTAAAGAAAGACTTTAGCCCCACATTATTGGATTTTGGTAATTTAAAGATATACTTGGCGAGACATTTCGGATTTTGTTATGGTGTAGAAAATGCTATTAATATAGCCTACAAAACCATCGAAGAAAATCAAGGTAAAAGAATCTTCCTTTTAAGTGAGATGATCCATAATCCGCAAGTAAATGCTGATTTAACAAAAAGAGGAGTACAGTTTTTACAAGACACATCAGGCAATGAGATAATCCCTTTAGATACTTTGAATGAAAATGATGTAGTGATTATTCCTGCATTTGGGACTACCTTAGAATTAGAAGCAAAGATTATTAAAAAGGGTATAGATATTCAAAAATACAATACTACTTGTCCCTTTGTTGAAAAAGTTTGGAATAGAAGTGAACAGATTGCTAAAAAAGGGTACTCTATTGTAATACACGGAAAGCCAAAGCACGAAGAAACAAGAGCTACTTTTTCGCATGCGGCATCAAATACACCTTCGATAATAGTTAACGATATGCAAGAAGCTATTATTTTAGGTAATTATATTAATGGAAAAATTTCAAGAGAAGTTTTTGAAGAACAATTTCAAGGTAGATATTCTAAAAATTTCGATCCTACAGTTCATTTAAATAAAATTGGAGTAGTAAATCAGACAACTCAATTAGCTACCGATACTCAAGCCATTTCTGACTATTTAAAAAATGTGATCATAGAAAAATTTGGAGCAGAAAATATTAAAGAGCATTTTGCCGATACGAGGGATACTTTATGTTATGCGACAAATGATAATCAATCTGCAGTCATTGGACTATTAGAAACTAGTGCAGATTTAGCAATAGTGATGGGCGGGAAGAACAGTAGTAACAGTTCGCACTTAGTAGAACTATGTGAACAAAAATTACCAACCTACTTTATAGACGATGCTAGTAAAATTATTAGTAAAGATCAAATACAAAAAACCGATTGGAAAAATAAAGAGTCAGTAATAGTCTCCAATTACTTACCTAATAAAGACAATATTTCTATTCTAATGACAAGTGGAGCAAGCTGTCCTGACGCAGTGGTGGAGGCAGTTATACATAAAATCACTTCTTTCTATGGGGTAGAAAATACATTAGTAGAAATAGAAAAAAATTGGAGCAACTAGGCTTCGATTCTTTCTTTCGCCCAATTCAAAGCAATAGTAAACTGCTCTTCTTGATTTAAATGAGTATTATCTAATACTAAAGCATCTTTTGCTTGTTTTAAAGGACTGTGCTCTCTAGTGCTATCTATCAAATCTCTATGGCTTAAATTTTCAGCAACTTCTTCCATGGTAATAGTAGGTTGAGTAGCTTGTAATTCTTTAAACCTTCTTTCTGCTCTAACCAATGAATCTGCTGTAACAAAAATTTTCAATTCAGCATTTGGGAAAACAACAGTACCGATATCTCTACCATCCATTACAATACCTTTTTGTTGACCCATGGCTTGTTGTTGTGCTACAGCAAAATCTCTCACTGCAGCAATTGCGGCTACTTCACTTACTTTTTGACTTACTTTCATTTCTCTAATGGCCGCTTCTACATTTTCGCCATTCAAGTACATATCACTCTTTCCAGTAATCTCGTTAAAAGCAAAATGTAATTGTATGGATTGAATTGCTTTTTCAATAGCTGAAATATTATCAAAAGCAATTTCATTTCTCATAAAATACAAAGCCACTGCACGATACATGGCGCCAGTATCTATAAAAACATATGCCAAAGATTTAGCTAAAGCTTTGGCTAATGTACTCTTCCCGCAAGAAGAGAAACCATCAATGGCTATGATTATTTTTTTAGGCATCTTACTCTACAGTTATTGTTTGTGTTTTGGGCAAATCAGCATTTCTAACAGCAATTTGTCTTACTGCTATGGAAACTACTTTGGTAAATGCATCTTTAGTTAATGCATCATTACCTACCATGGCA